>JBDGUY010000305.1:0-2275 GCA_039585935.1 Gemmatimonadota bacterium | reverse complement strand
TCCGCCCGAGACAGGATGACGTGTGCCCGTGGACAGACCGGGTGTAGTCCGGACTTCACGCCGGCCAACGTGTCCGTGACGGTGGGGAACAGGACCCGGGGCTTCCGGATGGCCGCCGACACGTAGTCCACCATGATTCGGGCCGCGAACCGCGCGCCGGGCCAGCCTTCACCACCCGTGTACTCCTCGAGCTGGAGTCGGACGGCTCTTCCCACCACCGTAATCCAGCGCCGCTTCACCGGAACGCTGGGCGCACAGGCGATAGCCGGACGGTTGCCCAGCATGGCGACCAACCCGCCGAACGAATGGCCGACACGCGGAGCCTCCGGGGCATACCGGTCCGCCAGCTCCTCGGCGAATTCCGCATACGCCGCCACATCCTGGAACAGGGAGCCATGGGTCTTGAACGAGAGATCGGGCAGCACGACCCGGGAACGTTCCGCGAGCCGTGCGATACCGTCCCCGTAATAGGATGGATGTACGCCCAGCCCGGGCAGAAAGACTAGCGCCTCGGGCCCCGAGCCCCATATTTCCACTGGAACGTGGAGACCGTCGAACGAAAAGGTGTCCTTTAGCACGCACGGATCGTAAATGTGCCCGAAACCAGGGGCAAATCGGTCCCTGTGCGGAGTCGGTCGGCATTTGCCCGCTCGTGGCGCCGAAATGGGCCACGAACGCGGGCTGTTTTCTTGTTCTGTTCCAGTCTCGGACCGAGCTTAAGGCATCCCTTGAGGCAGTGATGATCGGAAACGATACGCTCTGAGCCATGACCTCTCTGGTAACCCTGAAGAAGAAGAGCGGCAGGCCCGCCACGGAAGCGGCGCGCGGAAGTTCCGTGCGCCCGGTGGGCAAGCGCGTCTATATCGAGACGTACGGGTGCCAGATGAACATCAACGACACCGAGCTGATGGCCGGAGTCCTGGCGGATCGGGGCTACGTGCAGGTCCCGCTTCCGGCGGAGGCTGACGTGATTCTCATCAACACGTGTGCTATCCGGGATCATGCCGAACAGAGAGTCCTCGGGCGGATCGGCCAGCTGCAACAGTATCGAAAGGACCGGCCGGAACTGGTGCTCGGCGTGACCGGGTGCATGGCGCAGCGGCTGGGGTCGCTGCTGCTCGAGGATATGGCCGGCGTGGATCTGGTGGCCGGCCCGGACGCATACCGGAAGCTGGGCGGGCTGGTCGAGGAGATCCAGGCGGGCGCCATGGCGCGCGGGCAGGCCCTGCTGGAGCTGGATTCGGAAGAGAACTACGAGGGGGTCGACAGCATTCGGGGCGATGGCGTCAGCGCCTGGATCACCGTGCAGAGAGGGTGTGATCATCGGTGCACGTTCTGCATCGTGCCGTACGTGCGCGGCGGCGAGAAGAACCGTCGGCCGGAGCGGATCCTCTCGGAGGTAGAGGGGGTCGCGCAATCGGGGTACTCGGAGGTCACCCTGTTGGGTCAGACCGTCAACTCCTACCGCCACGGAGACTGGGATTTCGCACGGTTGCTGCGCGCCGTGGCCCAGACTGCCGGAATAAGGCGCCTACGATTCACATCGCCACATCCCAACGACGTGACGGACGACATGCTGGTCGCCATGCGCGAAGAGCCGGCGGTGTGCAGGCAACTGCACCTGCCCGTGCAGTCGGGCTCCAATCGGATTCTTAAACGGATGGTGCGGCGCTACACGGTCGAACAATTCGAGCAACAGGTAGACCGGGTCCGCGAGCGAGTCCCGGATATCGCACTGTCCACGGACGTCATTGTCGGTTTTCCCGGCGAGACGGAAGAGGAGTACCAGGCGACGCTCGATGTCATGCGGAGGGTGCGCTTTGACGACGCATTCCTCTATCGCTTCTCGCTGCGCGACGGAACGCCCGCCGCGCGGTTTCCGGAGGTGGACTTCGTGTCCGAGGAGACGGCCCAGCGCCGACTGGCGAAGTTGATCGAGACCCAGCGCTCGATCCAGCGTGAGTTGAGCCAGAGTGAAGTTGGAGAGATTCGGGAAGTTCTCGTGGAGCGTCCGGCCCGGAGCGCCGGAGACATGCTCGGCCGTACAGAGAGCAACAAGGTGGTTGCGTTTCCGGGGGAGCCGGCGCTGGTCGGCACGTACGTGCAGGTCCGGCTGCTGCAGACGTCGGGGGCGACCTTTACCGGAGAGCGGGCTACATAGATGAGAATCGCTTCTCGCCTACTGATCTTCGTGCTGATCGCGCTGCTGGCATTCTGGTTCACGGCGGCCAACTCCGGGGAACGGGTGACCGCGGATCTCGTAGTGCTGCGCCTT
>JBDGUY010000304.1:0-2282 GCA_039585935.1 Gemmatimonadota bacterium | reverse complement strand
GTCTCCGGCCTTCACGCGCTGCACCAGCGTCCGGTCGTCCATGGCTTCCAGTTTCAGGTCGCGTTCCGTCTCTCACCCTGTCGGACACAGCGTGTCGCGAAACGGTTTCGTCAGTCTGCAAGATCGCATCGGGGAGGCGCTCGCAGCACCTGTCTCCATTCCTGTCCGTCGGTCTGTGCCCGCACCTGTCCGCGCCCCGCTTGGCGGTCATCCCCGTCTTCTCTATCATTGGTCACAATCCATCTCACGGGAGCAACACGTCCATGTCGCTGATCCACGAGCTCGAAGCACTGCAGGCCGAGCGCGGTCATCTCGATCCCGAGTCGCTGCGCGAGCTGGCCGCGCGGATCGGCGAGCCGCTGTACCGGCTGCAGGAGATCATCTCGTTCTATCCGCACTTCCGAGTCGATCCGCCCGCTCCCGTCGAGGTGCACGTGTGCCGGGACATGAGCTGCCACCTCGCCGGCGGTGATGGCCTGGCCGGCCGATTGGAAGCGGCGATCGGGGACACGAAGGAAGTAAGTGTGACCGAGACATCCTGCCTCGGGTGCTGCGAACTGGCTCCCGCGGTCCGGGTGAACGGACTTCCGGCGAGCGCCACGGACCCCGAAGCCCTGGCGGCATCCGCGACCAACGGCGGACCACCGGCCTGGCGGACCCCGCTGCGTGCCTGGCAGGCCGATCCGTACGGCGGCGACCGGGAAGCGGCCTACTCGACCCTGCGCAGACACCTCGAGGCGGGCGAGCGCGGAGCCGCGCTGGACGGGCTGATCGTCGAGCTGGAGAACAGTGGGCTGCGCGGCATGGGTGGCGCCGGATTCCCCACCGGCCTGAAGTGGAAGATCGTGCGCGGCGAGGCGGCGACGCCGAAGTACGTGGTCTGCAACGCCGACGAGAGCGAGCCGGGCACGTTCAAGGACCGGGTGATCCTGGAGCAGCTGCCCTACCTGGTGATCGAGGGGATGATTCTCGGCGGGCTCGCCGTCGGTGCGGAGCGCGGTATCATCTATCTGCGCCACGAATACGAAGTGGCCCGGGAAGCCCTCGAGCTGGAGATCGCCCACGCTCGCGGCGCCGGCTGGCTGGGCGACGACATCAACGGTTCGGGGTTCAGTTTCGATATCGAGGTGTTCGTTTCGCCCGGCGGCTACATCCTCGGCGAGGAGACGGCCCTGCTCGAAGCGCTGGAAGACCGGCGCGGCGAGCCCCGAAACAAGCCCCCGTTCCCGGGCGCGAAGGGCCTGTTCGGACAGCCGACGCTGATCAACAACGTCGAGACCTTCGCCTGGGCGACCTGCATCGCGGCGCGTGGCGCGGAATGGTGGAAGGCGCAGGGCGTGAACGGCTGCACCGGCCTCAAGGCGATCGCCGTTTCGGGGCATGTCGAGCATCCCGGCGTGTTCGAGATCCCCATGGGCACGACCGTGGCCGAGCTGATCGAGCTGGCCGGCGGGATCAGCGAGGGACGCGAGCTCAAGGGCTTCGCTCCGGGTGGTGCATCTTCGAATTTTCTCCCGGCGGAGTTCGCCGGCACATTGCTCGATTTCACGGCGCTCGACGAGGCCGGCAGCATGCTGGGTTCGGGTGCGCTGGTGGTCGTGGCCGAGGGCACCCCGATGCTGCCGCTGGCAACGAACGTCGTGCGGTTCTTCCGTAACGAGTCGTGCGGGAAATGCGTGCCCTGTCGCGACGGGAGCCAGAAGGCGGTGATGCTGCTCGAAGAGGCGATCGCGGACGGAACGTCTCTCGACTGGACGACGATCGAAGAGCTGGAGGCGCTGCTGACTGAAACCTCGATCTGCGGCCTGGGGTTCGTGGTTCTCAACCCGCTGGTCTCGGCCGCGAAGCACTGGCCCGAAGAGATTCCGGGCGCTGGCGAAGGAGGAAGGGCGTGATCGCGCGTTGGATCGTAACCGGTTTCGGCCTGTTCGTGGTGGTCGTGGGGGCCTGGGTCCTCGTGCAGCCCTACGGTCTGAAGGAATTCGCGGATCTTTTCCTCACGCCGAGCGGGTTGTGGTTCGCGGTGGCACTGCGGCTGACCCTGGGTGCCCTGCTGTGGATCTGCGCCTCCGCCTCCCGCACCCCGATCGTCATCCGGGTACTCGGAGCCATGTTCTTCCTGTCGGGCCTCGCGCTGCCCATCATAGGCCTCGACCGCATGGTCCGAATCGCCGAGTGGGGCGTCGGACTCGACGCGTCGACCCTGCGTGGAGTGGGACTGGTGGCAGCGGCGCTGGGAGCATTCATCGTCTGGTCGATATGGCCGCGGAGGAGTGAAGGTT
>JBDGUY010000303.1:0-2282 GCA_039585935.1 Gemmatimonadota bacterium | reverse complement strand
AACGCAGGGCACTGGCTCACGCGCTGGTGGATCGCGCAGATCTACCTGGAGCTGGGCCAGCCGGCCCAGGCACTCCGGTATCTCGACTCGCTCTACTGGGAACAGGCTTCGCTTGCCCGCTATCACCTCGGCAAGATCTACGACGGGATGGGCGAGACGGACCGTGCCCGGGACGCGTACGAGACGTTCGTGATTGCCTGGGCCGAGGCCGACCCGGAGCTGCAGCCGCTGGTGGAGGAAGCGAAGCAGGCAATCGTGCGTCTCATGGATGCACCGCAGGCTGCGTCAGCCCAGACGGACGAGGCCGAGGCAGGTAACTAGCTCCGCCTACTCGAACTGCAGCCTGGCCAGTCGCGCCGGGTCGTCCTCGGCTGGCACGAACGGCCGCAGCCGGAACGAGTACGTGTACTCTTGCACGGGCAGCATGTACTCGGGATGCGTTCGTGCGCCCCAGCTGGTGTCTCCCCCCACTCCCA
Source organism: Gemmatimonadota bacterium (assembly GCA_039585935.1). Lineage (GTDB taxonomy): Bacteria > Gemmatimonadota > Gemmatimonadetes > Palauibacterales > Palauibacteraceae > Carthagonibacter. The sequence goes on along the minus strand of JBDGUY010000303.1, from coordinate 1,806 downwards.
TCTGCTTCCAGTCCAGGTTCAACGTCACCAGGTCCCGCGGCGCCAGGTGGTACGTGTGCCGGTTCCGTTTCTCGGGCCCTTCGTCGAAATCCTCGATCGTGAAATGGTGGGCGCTCACGCTCAGCAGCGGCATACCGACCGCCAGAAGCCCGATCCCCTCCGGGTTTGTCAGCGACACCCAGCGCACATCCGTCTTGTTGCCGTTCTCCTGCGGCCGGATGTACGGGAAGTACTGCTCGGTTATAGTCCCCTCGTACAGGCCGACCGCAGCACTCGTCTTCCGGTCCCAGTAGCTCTCGTGCGGCCCCCGGCCAAACCATTCCATGCGATCGAAGCCGACCGGCAGCGTCATGGTCATCCCGAGCCGTGGGAGCTCGGGCGCTATGCTGTCCGGGAACGCCGCCAGCTGTTCGGCACTGAGCTCGCCTGGCACAAACCGGTTCTCGACTATCACGTCGCCGCTTCCGTGGACCATGTATGTCGTCTCGAAGCTCGACTCTGCGGCCGGGATGGAGGCGACAACCTCGACCTGCACCCGCTGCGTATCCACTTGCTCCGCGACCACCCTGTCCACCGTCCGGTTCGGTCCCGCCTCCTTCCACATCCCGTGGCGCGCCGGCATGTCGTTCCCGTAGTCGTTGTCGATCGGGGCACGCCAGAAGTTGGGTTCGAGACCCGTGCGCACCAGCTCCGTCCCCCGGAAGGCGAACGACTCCAATAGCCCGGTGGCGCGGTCGAAGCGCAGAGAGAAATCAGAGCCCTCCACAGTGTATCCGGTGGCCGTCGAGTCAAGCGTGACAGGCGGGAGCGTGGCTACGTCTACGGCCGGCGCCTCGGCCGTCAGCGGAATGGCAAGCTGATCCCACGCCACCCGGTGACCGGCCGGTATCATAGGAGCTTCGTCCCTCGTGACCCATTCAACGTCAAGGAAGTACTCGACGCCGGGCTCGGGGCGAATCCGCGGAACCGGAATCGGGACGGTGGCGGAGTCGCGCGCACCGAGGCTCACGCGGGGGCCTGTTCCGCGGGCGATCACCTCGCCGTCCGCCGTGACGCGCCAGCGCATCGCGAACCGGCCCAGGTCGGTAAAGTCGTACTTGTTTACGACTTCCAGCAGCCCGGCGTCCGCCCGCACGGCCTTTGTCTTGATGTACTGGTAGACCTTTTTCACCTCGTGGAAGTGCGGGTTCGGCTTCCGGTCCGGCGACACGAGACCGTTGATCAGAAAGTTGCGATCGCTGGGTACCGGCTGCGGACCGAAGTCGCCGCCATAGGCCCAGTACCCCTGCCCGTCCTCCGTAACGGCACGGAGCCCCTGGTCCACCCAGTCCCAGATGAACCCGCCCTGCAGCTGCGGGTTCGCGTCGATCACGTCCCAGTAGTCTTGCAGGTTGCCGACGCTGTTCCCCATGGCGTGCGCGTACTCGCACAGAATCAGTGGGCGGGTGCGCGGCTCGGCAGCCCATTCCTCAAGGCGCGGGATGCGGGCGTACATCGGCGCATAGATGTCCGTGTGGGCCTTCGTACGGGCCGGCTCGTACTGCACGGGACGGGAGGGGTCACGCTCCTTCAGCCAGCGGTGCGTCCACTCGAAGTTGGGACCGTCTCCCGCCTCGTTACCCAGGGACCAGATGATGATGGACGGGTGGTTCTTGTCCCGCTCCACCATCCGCACCGTGCGATCGGTGAAGGCGTCTCGCCACTCCGGATCCGTCGCCAGCGTCTCGTCCTCGTGGTATTCCATCCCGTGCGACTCGATGTTCGCTTCGTCGATCACGTACAGGCCGTACTGGTCGGTCAGCTCGT
>JBDGUY010000302.1:0-2284 GCA_039585935.1 Gemmatimonadota bacterium | reverse complement strand
CCATTCCTCCCGCGGCAGATAGACGTTGGGATTGGAGAAGTCGAGCATCATCACTTTGGAGTGGAAGTAGTAGTCCACCCGCTTGATGACGAGCTCCTGGTCGCCCGTCGCACCGCTCCACTCCCCGTCGATCAGAGCGAGGATCTCCTCTTCGGTCAGGTTCCGAGTGACACGGTCCCTGGGTGACACGACGACGTTGATGTGCTCCCAGTCACCGGAGTGGTTGTTGCCTCCGTCATTCGTCGGGTAGTAGAACCAGTACTGGAGGATGAACTCGTAGTCCTCCGAACCGCCCGCGCCGACGACCTCGCGCAGGAAGGGGTGCGAGTAGATCTTGACGTGGCTCTTCCACTTGTCCCGCAGCGCCTCGGTGACCGGGTTCTCGAAGATCTCGCTCCACTCCTTCGGGCCCCGCCCCGGAACGTCGTACCACACGACCTGGAACCAATCCTCGAAGACATCGATCGACTCGGTGCGCAGCCGCGCGGTCGCCGGCAGGAACGGGTCGTACTCCTCCATCAGTTGCTGCACGCGGCAGTCGGCGTTCCTCAGCCTCGCGATGTCGGCCATCGACAGGTCGACCGAGATGTCCACCGGTCCCGTACACGGGACGGGCGCAACCGGAAAGAACGGGACCTCCTCGGTGGTCGTCAGGCTCTTGGGCCGCGTCATCAGGTTCCAGGTGTCCACGTTGAGGCGCCCGGCCACACCGTCATCGCGGAACTTCTTGATGTCCATCGGGACGCCCCAGGTGTTCTGCATCATGAAAGGCGCGAAGCGCAGGGAGAGGTCCTTGAACACCGCGAACCGGCGATCATCCATTCCGTCGAACGGATCTTCATCCCGGTACTCGGGGTCCGCCGGATCCCCGTAGAGGTGGAGCCGCTCGCTGGTCGGTGTCGCACGGATCACCCGCGGAATCTCCAGCGGCACGAAGCGGAGGTACTCGTCGCGCGGGATCGGCTGCGCATGGGTCGGCCGGCTTGAACCGAGCGCGCAAGCGAAGACGGCCGTGATCATCAGGGCACTGCGGATCAAGAACCTCGGCATCATCACATTCCTTGGAACGGGTTTTCTCGAACAGACGGCTCGTCGTCGACCCCTCGACTCGGCCGGTGACAGAAGTCCTCCTGCGGCGCCGGAGAGAGACGAAGCTGGCGGATCGGAATCCACGCAGGGAAACGTACTCAGCCAAATGGATGCGCGCGACACTCGGGAGGGTCCCAGGCGATTCGGCCATGAGGTCTTGCCGACCGAACCGTCATCGTCACCTTCATGGGGTCACGATCATCGGAGAGCGGTCCGACCCTTCTCACCTGCCGGCCGACGCTTGCGTCGCGGCAGCTAGCTCCGGGAGACCCGCATGAGCTCTCTCATCGACCAGCTCCTTCACCCGTCGCTATCGATCCGCTTTCAGTTCCTGTTCATCGCGCTGCTGCTGATGCTGACGGTTCCCGTGGCGCTGGACGACGCGTTGGTCGAGGCTCTCGTCCCCCTCCTGTTCACGGTGCTGGCCCTGGCGGCGGTGAGCACGGTCGCAGAGAAGCGCAGCTCGGTGATCGTGGGAGCCGTGCTCGTCATCCCGGCTCTGCTGCTCTATTGGTTGTCCGACGGGTCGCTGCAGCTCCAGATGCTGGCCGAGCTGCTCTTCATCCTCTTCCTCATCTACGTGACCCACGGCCTGGTCCGTCACAGCCTGCGAGCGAAGTGGATCACCGGTGAGATCCTCTTCGCCGTGGCCTGCGTCTACCTTCTCCTGGCACTGATCTGGGCGCTGGGGTTTGGAATGGCGGAGTCCCTGACGCCCGGTGCGCTGGCTTTTCCGGAGGGTGTCGTCGGGGCGGGTGAAGACCCGTCCGGCCGAGGACTCTACATGTACTTCAGCTTCGTTACGCTGACGACGCTCGGATACGGCGATATCGCCCCCGCGTCCGATGCGGCTCGGATCATGGCCATGCTGGAAGCGACCCTCGGCCAGCTCTTTCTGGTCATCGTGGTCGCCCGATTGGTCGGTATGCACACGGCGCAGTACATGGAGACGATACGGGGAAGAGACGGTCGAGAGTGAGCGTGGCGGCAGGGCGGCGCAGGCGGCCGTGAACGGCGAAAGACCTCTTTTTGCGAATTCTCGGGACCAAAAAAAGGAGGCCCGTCACGATGGACGGGCCTCATCTATATCAAGAAGTGTGTGTGGCGTGCGGGGTTGACCGGGATTTCTCCCCGTGGGGGAGATTTCTCCCTAGAAAGGAGGTGATCCAGCCGCAGGTTCCCCTACGGCTACCTT
>JBDGUY010000301.1:0-2285 GCA_039585935.1 Gemmatimonadota bacterium | reverse complement strand
ACTTTGACCCGTCGGAGCGCGCGTTCTATTACGCGCGCGTAATCGAGATCCCGACCCCGCGCTGGACGTTGTACGACAAAGTGAGGCTCGGCGCGGAGATGGCGGACGACGTGCCCATGACGACGCAGGAGCGAGCCTACACGTCGCCGATCTGGTATTCTCCATAGCGGGAGCGGGCGCCGGAACCCGGTGGGCCGCCCGGCCGTTCTGGAATATGCGGTTCAGGTCATCCATTCAGATTGGCTGGAGAGACACAGCTCATGACGATTCGCAGGTTTCTGACGCTGGCATTCGCGATCTCGGCCGCGGGGTGCGCGGGCGGGCAGTCCATGGAGACGGATCCCATGCCGGGGGGCGATGTCAGGACCGGTGATCCTGGCGCCATGGCTACCCTGAACGTTCCATCCACTCATCTGCCCCCACAGGGTATGTGTCGTGTATGGGATCCCACGCTGCCTTCTGGCCAGCAGAGAGGGCTGCCGAGCGGGGCGTGCAACGGGATGGCCACGCTGGTCAAACGAGGGCAGTGGATGCTCTACCGGCCAGAGGATAACAACTCGGTTGTCGAGGTTCGGATGTTCGACACGGTCGATTCGGGCGAGCTTCAACCTGTGCTTATTCGCGTCTTCGAAATCGCTTCGGGCAGGCTGATCGAGGAGATTGTCCCGTAGCGGCTGCGCCTCCGGGTCTCCCGCATGATTACGATTCGAGCCTTACGTAACACGGTGTTGTTCGCCCTCGCGGCCGCCGCGAGCGTCGCAAGCCCGATTGGGGCCCGGGCGCAGCAACCGACCGCGCTCCGGCCGTTCGTCAGAGAGGGTTTCTCCGATGGGCTGGACCGCTGGGAGGAGCAGCGCCTGGACAGGCGTTCTACGGAATTCGACGTCGTCGAGGCAGAGGGCAATCCGGCCCTCCGGGCACGTAGCGATAACGCCGCCGCGGCACTTCTCTTCCCACTCGCGTTGCAGCCGGCTGCGGGAGTCAGCGTGCGCTGGCGGTGGCGCGTGGACTCCAGCCTGACGGAAAACGGACGCGAAACCGAGAAGGAAGGGGACGACTACGCGGCCCGGGTTTTCGTCATTTTCGGCGATCCCGAGCTGAACTCGAACACACGAGCGTTGGCCTACGCATGGGCCGGGCAGCAGCCCGCCGGGAGCATCTATCCGAATCCGTACATCTCCGAGGTCGCCACCATCGTGCTTCGAAGCGGAGATGAGGAGGCGGGACGTTGGGTCGCCGAGCGTCGCGATATCGCGGCTGACTATGAACAGGCGTTCGGCAGGCCGCCGCCGGAGCTGGCGGCGATCGCAGTGCTTGTGGACACGGACGACACGTCGGACACGGTGGTGTCCTGGTTCGATGATTTCGAGCTCTACCGAGATCCGTCGCCGTAGGGCGAGCTAGGGCAGGTCAAACTCCGGCAACGGAATCTCCGCCACGCAGCTCGTGTCGAGCCCTTCGATCGATCCCGCTTCTACAAAGGCCGCCATGATTCGGATGGCACACGCTGGGAACGGCGCGTGCGATACGCCCGGCAGCACGAGGTGCAGACCGTTGGGTAGAGTCCGGGCTGCCATGGCACCCCACCGCGCGGGAGTTGTCGGATCCGTCTCGCCGGACAGCAGCAGCACCGGGATGTCAGATCGTACGGGCTCGTGGTAACCGCTCGGAACTTTGCCCAGGGGCCACTCCGCACAAGCCTCCATCATGGTGCGAATCGGACCGTCTCCGATGAAAGTCCCACCGGTCTCCGCGCCGATGTTCGCCTCGCCGAGGCGTTCCGTCTCTTCCGTGCACATCACCGACAGCCCCATGCCCATGTACATCCCGTCGGTGACGCCCAGAGTGCCCTCGAGTCCGGGCTCGAGCCCGGACACATCCCCCGCTGCCGCCTGATGGACGATCGAGGGGAGATGGGAGTGGAGATCCGAGTTCATCAACACCCGTCGGATGGCCCAGGCGAACGCGGCCCGGCCCACCGGATAGCCGATCGAATCCCCGGATACGGGATCGAGCAGTTGTACCGAAGCCGGGTGCGAATCGAACCCTGCCAGTGCCTCCTCGAAGCGGCTTGGAAGCTCCGGGTACGCCGCATTGCACGCGCCATCGGCCATGCAGCGAGCCAGGACGGTCTCCAGCGACCGCTGAGCATCGCGCGGATTGTTGAGCGGGAAGAGGCCGCTGGGCGGCATTACTCCGCGCAGCGTCACGGTCCTCAGCCTGCCCGGGTGCCGGCGCAGGAACACCAGCGCCGCCCGCGTACCGTACGATCCACCGTACACGTT
>JBDGUY010000300.1:0-2286 GCA_039585935.1 Gemmatimonadota bacterium | reverse complement strand
TTGCATCGGATCTGGTGAATCACGCGCGCGGCCTCCATGACCCGATGCTTGGGGACCTGTCCCGTGGTCTTGACGGGAAGGCGCCCCCACACCGCACCGGAGATGGCCACCGTGGTGGACAGGCTGCGCCGCGGATCCAAAAACTCCTGCTTCGCGTACTTCTCACCACGCCTGCAATCGTTGCCCGCGACCTCGACGATCTGGTCGCCTTCGTGTGCGAGCTCGAGGGGACACCCCATCGGGCAACCGATGCACACGAACCTCTCGGTATCAGACATCGCCTTCCTCAGCCTATTCGCGCGGAACCAGGTCGACACGCAGCGTGTCGCCGTAGAACCGGTCCAGCAGGTCCGAGCGGATCTTCAAGCTGATCATCTCCGCCGGAAACACATAGCGAAGCTTCTTCTCCCGGAGATCGCCGACCCGGAGCTTGCACTTCTTCATCGGCTCCCGGCAGCGCATGTAGACGGTGTGTTCGCGACCGGGGCTGAGCGTGTGCGGCACGCAGTAGCGCAGGTTGTCACCGGGAACCAGGCTGACGTTGTCGGTCGGCCGCCTGATCCCCTGTGCCCACTCGCCGGCAAACTGACCGGCCAGCAGGGCCTCACGCGTCACGAAGTCGGCCAGATCGTGGACGTGGACCACGTTTCCGCAGGCGAACATCCCCGGCATGCTGGTCTCCATGGTGCTCGATACCCAGGGACCGCCGGTGTTCACCTCGTCGAGCTGGATGCCCAGCTTGCGCGACAGCTCGTTCTCAGGAATCAGGCCGATGGAGATCAGCAACGTGTCGCAATCGACATCCCATGCGCGTTCCATGATCGGCGCCATGTCCTCGCCCACCGGAGCCACGGTGATCCGCTCCACTCGGTCGCGGCCGTCGATGTTCACGACCGTGGTCGACAGGTGCAGCGGGATGCCGAAGTCATCCAGACACTGCACCACGTTGCGGGTGAGCCCGTTCGAGTGCGGCATGATCTCGAACACGCCGACCACTTCACAACCCTCCAGGATGAGTCGCCGCGCCATGATCAGCCCGATGTCCCCCGAACCCAGGATGGCGACGCGCTTTCCCGGAAGGCATCCCATCATGTTGACGAGCTTCTGCGCGAAGCCGGCGGTGAGCACCCCCGAAGGTCGGGTGCCGGGAATGCGAATCGCGCCGCGCGTGCGCTCGCGGCAACCCATGGCCAGGACCACCGATCGGGTCTCGAGGGTGAGGATGCCCCGCTGCTCGTTCATCACCCGAACCGTTTTGCGACCGCTCGAGTCGACGGTCACACCGGACACGTAGCTGTCGGTGAGCAGATCGATGTCCTGATCGATGGCCTTCGCCAGAAACCGCTCGGCGTACTCCGGCCCGGTGAGCTCCTCGCGAAAGTAGTGGAGACCGAAGCCGGAATGGATGCACTGGAGCAGGATGCCGCCGATCTCCGGCTCGCGGTCGAGGATCAGGACCCGCTCCGCACCCGAGTCGCGCGCGCCGAGGGCCGCACCCATGCCGGCAGGCCCGCCGCCGACCACGACCACGTCGTATTTGCCCTCTGCGCGTCCTAGCACGACTGATCCTCGCTCTCCTCGCTGCGAGGGTGCTGCTGGTTGGCCATCTCCGCGACGATCCAGGACCCGCCACCGCGCTTGGTGATCGCATGGACGGGCACGCCTCCTCTCTCGGCCAGCAGCGTCATGCAGCGCGAGCTGCAGAAGCCTCCCTGGCAGCGCCCCATGCCCGCCCGGGTTCGGAACTTGATGCCATCCAGCGTGCGCGCGCCGCGGTCGATCGCATCCTGAACCTCGGCCTCGGTGACCAGCTCGCAGCGACAGACCACCCTCGCGAAGAGCGGGTTCTCGGCGACGAGGCGCTCCCGTTGCTCGAGGTCCGCGGCCGAAAAACGCGGCGCGCAAGTCGCGTGCCGGCGGAAATCCGTCTTCTCGTCCAAGGCCAGACCTTCGTCCTTCAGGATGTCGCGCACGTACTCGGCTATGGCCGGCGAGGCCGTGAGCCCTGGCGATTGGATTCCGGCCACGTTGATGAATCCCTTCACCTTGGTGGGAGCGATGACGAAATCGTTCGTATCGCTCACCGCTCTCAGGCCGGCAAATTCCGCAATGGTGTCGCGCGGGCTGATCGCGGGACAGATCCGGCGGACGAATTCGAAGACCTTGCCAGCGCCGGCGTCGCTGGTCGAGACGTCGTAGCGGTCCTCGGTGTCCTCGGCGGTGGGTCCCACCATGATGGTGCCGTCGAAGGTGGGGATGATGAGAGTGCCCTTGGTCTTGGGGCTC
>JBDGUY010000299.1:0-2287 GCA_039585935.1 Gemmatimonadota bacterium | reverse complement strand
CACCGACCAGCTCCGCAGGGATGTCTACCGGCTGCGCGTCGGGCTGCGTCTCAGGCCCGGGCTCTGGCGAGGGATCGGGTCGGAGTTCCGGGATCGCTTCGCTTCTGCCATTGGCTTCGCTGCGCATGCGGATCCGCTCCACGAGCTGAACCGTCTCTGGAGGTGGCTCAGCTCCGTATTCGTCGGCCAGCCAGCTCGAGAACTTGTCGTACGCCTGGAGGGCGCCTGCCCGGTCGCCGGCCCGATCGAGGATCTCCAGCAGGTGCCGTAACCGCTGCCCATCCGGAGGCGCGAGCTCGAAGGCGCGGCGGGCCAGCTTGACGGCGGCCCGCATGTCGCCCGCCTGTTCCCGCTCCGCCGACACGTCCCACGCCGCCTGGGCCGCGTCCTTCTTCAGTCGGGATCTCTGTTCGTCCAGCCAGCGCTCGAAGTCCGGAGACGCACCGTCGAGGTGGAATCCGTCCAGCAGCTCTCCGCCGTACAGGGCCAGAGCGTCCGCCGGCCGCCCGTCGGCGAGCGCCGTGTCGAATTCCCGCACGTCGCACTGCAGGAGATCCGGGTCTACGGCGAGCTCCGAGTCTCCCCGGCTCTGGATGACATCGGCGCCGAGTGCCTGTCGCAGGCGATACGTCGATTTGCGCAACGCGGCACGGGCACGCTCTTCGTCGGAATCGGGCCAGAACTGGAGGAGGATTCGATCCCGCCGCTGAAACCCGTATGGCCGGGCGAGCGCGAGGTAGGTGAGCACGGCGAGACGCTTCGGTTGTCGCAGAACCTGGAGGATCTGCCTTCCGTCGGCGTCGTTCAGTTCGACACAGCCCAGAGTGCGAAGCCTGATAGTCAGGCCAGACCTCCTTTCCAACTCGCATCACCCGTTAAGCCACTCGGAGGGCGCCTCGGCTAACTGCCTCGGAGCGCGGGGGTGGCCCTCCAACATACCCAAGAAGCTGAAAACTGTGGAGGGCGAGGGCGGCGCGTAAACCCGTTAGTCGTTGCGAAGAAACTGGTTACGGAGGAGGGGAACGGCTGGGGAACGGCTGGGGGTACGGGCCTGCCGCATTTCTGTAGCGATTCGCAGAAGTACAGGTTCTCAGAAAGGGAGGGTTCCCATGAGAAGTACGAACAGACGTATCGCTCCAATCGCGGCAGTCGCCATGACGGTCACATTCCTCGCCTGCGAGGAATCGCCTACATCGATTGATGCCCTGGCTGATACCAACCCAGCCCCGCAACTGTCCGCCGACGCGGTCAACCCGGTGGTCAGGTCCGCGCGGGGAAGCGCCCACGCTCAGACAGAGGGCAACCCGAACTTCGCGGAATCCGGCTGGCGGGTGTTGACGTTCAACGCCAGCCAGCGCCAGGACGGCACCACCACCGGAAACATGAAGTACGAAGCGCACGACCAGGGCAATCCTGCGGTCACGCACAGAGTCAAAGGGCAGATCTTCTGCATGGCCGAACTGGGAGACGGGATGATCGCGATCGGGGCCGAGGGCACCCAGCGGACGCCCTATGACCAGCCTCCAATCTTCGCGCCGTTCGGCACCCCGCTACTGCCACCGGCCGTTCTCCCTGACGACTGGGGAATCTTCTTCGTCGTGCGGGACAATGGAGAAGGAGCCGGCGCGTCCGGTCCGGACCAGTTCACGGGAGTTGTACACACGAATCTGGCGAACGTGAACGGCGTCTGCGCTTTGGGCGCGGCCCATCCACTGGCGGGACTGGCGGAGGGATTCCTCAACGATGCCGAAGCGGGCAACATCCAGGTGAGCTGGTGACCGACTCTTGAACGCGCGGGTGGAGGTACCGGGGAACCCTCCCACATCGCCAGTACGGGATGCGCCTCCACCCGCCTGAATCATCAGGGAGGGTTCGATCTGGCAATGTGCGGTGCTCCTTGCCTTGGCGGGGGGCACCGCACTTTGCATCCACACCGAGTAACCGTGGTTGGCGAGGTACGCGCGTCGGATGGGGAGTGGAATGCCGGACCCGAAGTTGTCTAGCATCGGTCTCACAGCGCGCCTTGACATATCTAGACAAATTTGCGACATTCACCATAGGAATTTAGACAAAGACTAAACAAGGGGAGGACGTGATGGCGACTGACTCGCAGTCCTGGGCGGACCTGGCGATCGGTCAACCCGGCGCGCGGGGCCATCTCCTCTCCATTCTGTGGGCCTGATCGGCGGGCCTTGAACAAAGAGGGAACACCATGCGCACACGCGACCTGCCGCTCACGCTGATGCTGACCGCGGCCTTCATCTCATTCCTGTTCTCCGTATTCCTC
>JBDGUY010000298.1:0-2289 GCA_039585935.1 Gemmatimonadota bacterium | reverse complement strand
ATCGACGTCGATCGGTCCTTCGCCACCGTCGTGTTCGATCCGGCGACGCTCGAAGCGGGAGACGGGGTCGGACAGGTGCGGTTTGCCGATTCATCGAGCCCGGCCGGCCGCTTTGGAGTGTATTCGAGGCAGCTGTTCGATCGAGTGGATGCCTACTTCGAGACCCGGACACGGGCGGTGGCCAGTGGAGCGAGCCTGACCGAGATGCGAGCGATCTACGAGGTATACGACCCGGCGCCGGGTGCGGAGATGGTCGCCGCAGCGCTGAAATTCGAACCAGATCCCGGCCTGCGCGACATCATGCTGGTGACCTACATGGCTGCTCCGATCAAGACCGACCCGGAGACTGCCCGCTCTGCGCTGGACGAGATCCCACCGGGCTCGGCGGCGTGGCTCGTCCAGCCATCGGGCCTTCCGAAAGCGCTCAGCGCCGCGGGGGACCGGGAGCGGGCACGTGAGTATGCGCTGGCCGTTCTGCGTTCATCGGATTCCGAGGCGGGCGGGGACGCCGAGCTTCGTCCGGTAGCGCTCTCCTGGTTGCTCGATGACGCGCTGGCGCGGGGCAGCGCAGTCGAAATGGATGCCTACCATGCGTGGCTGATCGCGGAGTACCCCGACTCGGATGCCGCGGAGAAGGCCGCCGTCCTGTACGCGCCGGACAGGCTGATTCAGCCGGGCAGCCCGATCCCGGACTTCGAAGTCCGTTCACTGGACGAACCCTCCGTGACGTACACCCGTGCGAATCTCGCGGGCCAGGTGGTAATGCTGGATTTCTGGGCGACCTGGTGCGGCCCGTGTATCAGTGAGATGCCTTACCTGCACGAGGCGTTTGAGAAGTACTTGGGGGATGGTTTCACGATTCTCAGCCTGTCCTTCGACCTCGAGCCGGAAGACGTGGGCAGGTTCAGATCCGAGGGGGACTGGCCGATGCCATGGATGCACGTGTTCGTCGAGCAGGGCGCCGAAAGCGAACTGGCGCACAGTCTGGACGTCGTGAACATCCCGCGCGCCATTCTCATCGGGCGGGATGGAACGATCCTGGCCACTAACGAATCGCTGCGCGGCGACCGGCTGGACGAGACGCTGTCGCGTGTGATCCGGAGCAAAGACTGATGCTCACATTGAATTCTCCTCGTCCGATGGCATTCGCCACGGTTTCGGTGCTCGTCGCGGCCCTCAGTGGCCCGAACGGTCTCACCGCGCAGGGCGTGCGAGGGGGAGCAGACTCCGTGCGGGTGCGTATCGCCGGAGTCGAGTGGCTGACGGGTCAGGATACAGGGGGTGACGCCCCGGTCGTCGAGATCCGGGTCGCCATCGAGCACGCGGCCGACTTCCACTCGTGGCCGGACGAGCCGGTCGTACCGGCTGAGCTGAAGGGGCTGAACCCGATTGCCACCTCGATCGAGCTCACCTCCGCGCCCGACGGCGTAGAGATCGAGAGCATCGACTGGCCGGACCCGGTAACGGTTACGGTGCGGTACACGAGCGAGCCGCTCGATCTCTTGTCGTTCACCGACACCGTGGTCGCGCGAATCCGTACGCGGTTGCCAGGGAACCGGGACGGTGGCCCGGATTCGGCTGCGCTGCCGCCCGACGACCGGCTCGAGCTGCGTGTCCAGTTCCAGTCATGTGACGAGGAATACTGCTATCCGCCGCGACGGGAGATCCTGTCGGTTTCTCTCGACGCCGATCGCTGATTCGACACCGGAGGCGCCAATGCGCTCGGAAGCAGAGACGGTAGACGAGTACCTGGCGGAGTTGCCGGAGGACCGCCGCGCGGCGATTTCCGCGGTGCGCGAGGTGATTCTGAACAACCTGCCTGACGGGTACGAGGAATCGATGAACTGGGGGATGATCGCCTACGAGGTTCCGCTGTCCACCTATCCCGACACCTACAATGGCCAGCCGCTTTCTTATGCCGCGCTCGCTTCGCAGAAGAACCACATGGCCGTGTACCTGAGCGGCATCTACATGGACGAGGCCGCGAGACAGAAGTTCGAGCGGGACTACAAGGCGACGGGAAAGCGATTTGATGTGGGCAAATCGTGTGTCAGGTTCCGGAAGCTGGACGATCTGCCTCTGCCGGTGATCGCCGAGGCGATTGGCTACCTGCCTGCCGAAGAATTCGTCGAACGGGTCAAGGCGGTACACTCGCCTCGAAAGGCAAGGAAGAGAGGGAAGTGAGGGACTGATGCCCGGCTGGGCACCATGGGTCGTTTCCGGCATCGTCGCGGTGCTGTTGATCGACCGCCTGCTCCTCCGCATGGAGAAGAAGGGCTGGATCTTCTA
>JBDGUY010000297.1:0-2304 GCA_039585935.1 Gemmatimonadota bacterium | reverse complement strand
CACAAGATCCCGGTGGGCATCGCATCCATGGGTGTGCTGTACCATGGAGGGCTCCCTAGGAAGAAGGCTGCCACCTACAGTTCTGCGGTTGCGCTTCTCACTCCGCTCACCGTCATCCTCTCCTATGCCGTGCTCCGGGACGCCACGCCAACTGTGCTGGGAGCGCTGGTGGCTGCGGCGGGCGGGACCTTCCTCTATGTGGGCGCGGCGGACCTTCTTCCCGAGGGGCAGGCCTCGGGCCTCAAGCGAAACACTCTGGCGTTTCTCCTTGGCATCGCCGTGATGGTGGTGGCGCTGGCGCTGGTGCCGCACTAGGCGGTGATCCGGAGGGACCCCTGCACCGCGTGTCCGCTAACCGGAGGAATGCAAGCAGGTTGTGGACGGGGGCATTCTCACCGATGAACGCTGCGGCGAGGCCGGAGTTTGACGGCGGCACGTCCCTTGCCTAAGGTACACATGGCGAATGTGAGGCTCCATTTTGAACCAACATTTGACCAACTTGCCTCGGATCTTCTGGCGGACGCCGCGCCCCTGAGGGGAAGGCGAAGAACCGGGAGGAGGGGCAAAGCCTTCATAGAGGGCTTCAAAAAAACCCTCGCATCGCTCAAGGGCGACCTTCGGGTCGCCCTTTCTTTATTGCCCCGGGTTTTGCAACCTTACAGGCCCTTCCGGGTCGTACCCGGCCTCGCGAAACTGAAATAGTCCGCCTGGAGTTAGCGCTATGCCGAAGGTGCTCGTTACACGCCGGGTCCACTTCGCAGCCGGCCATCGGTTGCTGAATCCGGAGTTCTCTGAAGAGCGAAATCGGCAGGTGTTCGGCGGCTGCTACAATCCGCACGGGCACAATTACGATCTCGAGGTGACCGTAGAAGGGGAGGTCGACCCGGACACGGGCTACGTGATCGACCTGGGCGACCTGAAGCACCGACTGCACGAGCTCGTGATCGACGAGGTGGACCATAAGTTCCTGAATGAGGAAGTCAGCTGGCTGGAAGGCGTGAATCCCACCGCCGAGAACCTTGTCGTGCACATCTGGAGCCGGCTGAACGGCCGGCTGGACGGCTTGCGACTCGTCAACGTCAAGCTGTGGGAGACGCCACGAAACATCGCGGAGTATCAAGGCAAGTGAGACCAGCAAGGCAAGTGAGAGCGTGAGCGACGATCAGAAAGCCCGGACCGGGCACGATACCGACGATGCGCCGGGTGCGGACCCCCGTGTAGAGGCTCGTGATGTCGAGCTCGAGGCGCTGGTGCGGAAGCAGATGGAGCTCCTTGACCTCAACCTGGAGGAGCCGGGACTCGAGAGAACGCCGGCCCGGGTGACGGAGAGCCTCCGCTGGCTCACGCGCGGCTATAACATGTCCGTGGAGGACGCAATCAATGGGGCCGTGTTCGACGAGCCGCACGACAGCATGGTGCTCGTCAAGGATATCGAGCTCTACTCGCTGTGCGAGCACCACATGCTGCCGTTCTTCGGGAAAGCCCATATCGCCTACATCCCGGACGGCCGGATCGTAGGGCTGAGCAAGTTCCCGCGCATCGTGGACGTGTTCGCCCGCCGACTGCAGGTGCAGGAGAGGCTCACCGAGCAGATCGCACAGGCCATCGAGGACATGCTGCAACCCCAGGGCGTAGGAGTGCTGATCGAGGCATACCACCTGTGCATGATGATGCGAGGCGTGGAGAAGCAGAACAGCAAGACCATCACCAGTGCGGTGCGGGGCCGGTTTCGCAGCGATCTGCGTACCCGCGAGGAGTTCATAACCCTCGCGCTCTCCCCGAGCTTCATCAGCTGAGCCGGCAGACTGCCCGACGATGAGTGGTTCGGGGCTCTCCGGCCTGACGGCGCTGGTGACGGGCGCCAGCCGCGGCATAGGCCTGGCGGTCTCCCGCTCGCTGGCCGCGGAAGGGGTCCGCCTGGTGCTGAATTCGCGGGGGGGAGAGGCGCTCGAGGCGGCGGCCCAGTTGACCGGCGGATGCGCGGTAGCCGAGGACGTCGCCACGGCAGCGGGTCGCGACCGTCTGGTGAGGGAAACCAAGGCCGTCCTTGAGGGGTCGCCCGACATCCTGGTCAACAACGCCGGCCTGTTCGGCCTCTCGCCGGCAGCGACCCTGGCTCCCCGGGAGTTCGACCGGCATCTGGACGTGAATCTGCGAGCGCCGTTTCACCTGGTGCGGGCGTTTCTGCCGGACATGCTGGAGCGAGGAGACGGCACCCTGGTGCATATCGGTTCCATCGCCGGACGCCAGGCGTTCCCCGAGAATGCGGCCTACACTGCCTCCAAGTTCGGTCTCCGCGGACTG
>JBDGUY010000296.1:0-2304 GCA_039585935.1 Gemmatimonadota bacterium | reverse complement strand
GGCCGGCTCGAAGATTCCGATCGGGTCGTCGATCGCTTCCTTGAGGAAGTTCTTGTCCTGCAGCGCGTTGCTCTTCGTGCTGTAGACGAGCGCCGTGTTGTTGAAGACGTCCTGTCCGAACTGGCCGGCAAGCAGGAAGTACGCGTCGAGATTGCCCCAGCTCAGCGAGGTGTTGAAGCCGAGCCCGAAGTCCGGTTGGGCATTCCCGATCACCACGAAATCATCACCGCCCGGCTGCGTCGTCGTGCCGAGGAGGTTCCCGGTCTCGTCATAATCATTGAACAGCTGCCGACCCTGGTCGTCGACCCCCACGTACTCCGGTCCCCAGAACGTTCCGATCGGATTCCCCGGAATGAGTCGCTGGGACGTCTGCCCGCTCTGGCCCTGGCCGCTGACGCCGCCGTTGCGGATGAAGCTCTGCTCGCCCAGATCCGTCACCTCGTTGCGGTTCCGGTCGAACCTCAGTCCGGCCGACCAGGTCACGCTCGCGTTGTCCACGATGATGGCGTCCGTCGAGAACTCGAAGCCGTTGTTGCTAACACTGCCGATGTTCTCGAGTCGGGTCGGAACCGGTGCCGGCTGCGGCACGTCGACCACCAGGAGAAGATCCCTGGTGTTCTTGTTGTAGAAGTCGAAGACGGCCGAGATCCGGTTGTTCAGGAACCCGAAGTCGAGTCCGATGTTGAAACTCTCGGTTCGCTCCCACTTGAGGTCCGGGTTCGGGTTCTGGCTCGCTCCCACACCGGTGAAGGACGACTCGCCGAACACGCCCTCGGTCTCGGGTTCGAGCGTGATCAGGGAGGAATAGGCAGGAATCGCCGGATTACCGTTCACGCCCCAGCCGCCGCGCAGACGAAGCTCCGAGAACGTCTCACCGGTCATGAACGGCTCTTCGCTGATCCGCCAGGACGCCGAAATCGCGGGGAACGCCCCCCACTTGTTGTTCTCCGCGAAGTTGGAGGCTCCGTCGTAGCGGAAGACCCCCTGCACGGTGTAGCGGTCCTTGTAGGTGTAATTGGCCCGGGCGATGCCCGAGAGAGCTCTGATGTCCTCGTCTCGCGACTCGACGATCGGCCGGGTGTTGCCGGCCGACAGGTTGCTGAAGCTGAAGGCATCGGTCAGGAAGCCGCGGCCCTCCGCCGAGAATGTCTTGAGGTTGAACTCCTGGGTCTCGAACGCTCCCACGACGTTGACGTTGTGGTCTGCACCCCAGGTCTCGCTCCACGACAGACTGCCGATGAAAGTCACGTCCGTCTTGTCGCGCTCCTGCTGGAGCGCGCGCCCCTCCCACTCGGCTCCTACCGGGCTCGCGGCAGGGAGGTACGTTCGCCGGTTGCTCGCCGAGCGATCCACGCCGCCCAGCAGGCGCAGCGTGAGGCTGGACAGCAGATCGAGGTTGATGTCCAGGCTGCCCAGCGTCCGGGAGGTGCTCGCCTCGTCCTGGACCTGCTCGGTGATCGCCACCGGGTTGCGGACCGACTGAACGCCGGTTCCGAGCTCGTAGAACTTCACCTCACCGGTCTCGGGATCCGTCACCGTGATCGGCTGGGTCGGGTTGAAAACGACCATGTTCTGCAGGACGGTGCCCTCGAAGCCGCCCGTGTTCTGGAACATCACATACTCGTTCTCGGTGTGCGAGCTCGTCAGCCGTAGGTCCATTCGCAGTATGTTGTCGAAGGCATTGAACGTGCCGTTCAGGCGACCCTGGATTCGCTCGAGGCCGCTGCCCTTGACGATTCCGTCCTGGCCCATGTAGTTGAGCGAGGCCCGGAAGTTGGCGGCCCCGACCCCGCCGCTGAAAGCGAGGTTGTGGTTGGTAATCAGGGAAGACCTCGTGACCTCGCGCTCCCAATCCGTGTTCTCGCTGCCCAGGCTGGCCAGGCGGCTCGGGTCGAAGTTTCCGGCCGCGATCTGGTCCTGAATGAACGAGCGATACTCGTTTCCGTCCAGCAGGTCCAGGTAGCTCTGCGGAGAAGCGCTGGCGACGTACCCGTCATACTCCATCGTGATGGCCTGCGGGGCGCCTTTCTTCGTCGTGATCAGGATCACGCCGTTCGCGCCCCGGGAGCCGTAGATGGAGGTGGCCGCGGCGTCCTTGAGAATGGTGATCGTCTCGATATCGGATGGATTGACCATGTTCAGCGGGCTGCGGGGCAGCGATGCTGTACCTCCGACTCCGATACCGTCGGCCTCGGACGCGACGTTCGAGATCGCGACGCCGTCGATGACGTAAAGCGGCGCGCTGCTGGCGCCGAGCGAGTTCGAGCCCCGAATCCGGATCTGCTGCCCGGCCCCGGGCTCGCC
>JBDGUY010000295.1:0-2507 GCA_039585935.1 Gemmatimonadota bacterium | reverse complement strand
CTATGGACGAGGAAGACAAGAACCGGTACGGGATTCGCGTGGGCGGACGTTACCTGTTCTAGGCCCGCCTTCCAGCGCCCGGTTGTCTCGCCAAGGCTCGAATGCCTGCGGCGGTACGCCGGGCGCTTCGCTTTGACGCTCTCTTGACTGCACCCAGCCATCCGTAGGAAGGGCGCGACACTTGTCGAACCTTCCGATGGAGGTATGGTGTATCCAGTAACCGCGCCCCAGAGAGACCACTGCCGGACTCCCCCCGCCTGGCTCGACCTCATGGCCATCGCAAGAGGTTGGCCACCATGCGACGATCACTATTCCTGGCGCTCGCTACCCTGGCCCTGCTCTCGTGCGGAGAGGACGATCCGACGGGGCCGACCAGCGGAGCGATTGAACTCTCGTTTTCCATGTCAGGGCAGGATGTCGATCCGGATGGCTGCTCCGTATCCGTGGACGACGGTGCACCGCAGGCTCTCCACGAACAGAGTCCGTTGACTGTGAGTGGTCTAACGCCGGGAGCACATACGGCCCTCCTGTCCTGCGCGCCCCCCAACTGCTCAGTTGCGGGAGATAATCCGCGATCGGTGACTGTGGTGGCCGGACAGACGACGGAGGCGACGTTTCACGTGGAGTGCGCGGCGCGGGTCGGCAGTCTGGAGGTGTTGTTCGTCCTGTCCGGCCCCGAGCCTGACCCTGATGGGTGCACCGTGGCCGTCGACGGCGGGCCGGCACAGCAGCTGCACTCCGGAGAGAACGCCACGTTCTCGGACCTCGCGGCGGGCACGCATGAGGTTACGGTCGCGGATGTCGCGGGCAACTGTGAGGTTGACGGCAACACCTCGCGCAGCGTTACCGTGGCCGCCGGACAGACTACACAGGAGACCTTCGCAGGGGTGTGCGACTGGAGAACCCGAATCGCATTTACGAGCTTCAGCGACATCGAATACGAGATGAATGACATCTACGTAATGAACCCCGACGGGACGGGACTGGTCAACCTGACCAACCACCCGGCCGATGATCTGTACCCAACCTGGTCGCCTGATGGCACCCGGATTGCATATGCGAGCCACCGCGACCTCGGTTATGACATCTACGTGATGAACCCGGACGGAACCGACCCGGCTCGGCTGACAGACCAACCGGAATACGATACCAGTCCGGCCTGGTCGCCCGATGGCACTCGGATCGCCTTTGGCCGCAGTTATGACATCTACGTGATGAACGCGGACGGGACGGGACAGGTCAACCTCACCAACCACCCGGACTGGGATTTTGCCCCGGCCTGGTCGCCCGATGGCTCCCAGATCGCCTTTAGGAGCAACCGCGACGGCAGCTATGAGTTCTACGATATCTACGTGATGAACGCGGACGGGACGGGACAGGTTAACCTGACCAACAACCCGGGATTGGACGGATCACCCGCTTGGTCGCCCGACGGCTCGCGTATAGCCTTTACTAGCAACCGCGACGGCGACTATGAAGTCTACGTGATGAACGCGGACGGGACGGGACAGGTTAACCTGACCAACCACCCGGGAACGGACGGATCACCCACTTGGTCGCCCGACGGCTCGCGCATAGCCTTCGTCAGCGATCGCTCCGGCAACTATCCCAGCGAGTACTGCAATGGCCTTAAGATCTACGTGATGAACGCGGACGGGACGGGACAGACCAGACTTACCAACACCGACATCGAGTGGTGCGATGTCTCGCCGGCCTGGTCGCCCGATCTCTATTGAGTGTCTGACTTGAGCACGCAGTAGCGCCGCACCGACCAACCCCAGCGCCCGGCCCCCGTCGGACGACCTCGGCGTCCACTATGTGATGGTGCTCAAGCTCGAGGGATTCCTACCCGGAGGAGAATAGCTGCGTGTAGGTGTTACCCGAACTGTTACCCGCCTATACGGACTTACGGGGACTTACAAGGACTCACACGGACAACTGGGTTGCGGTAGCTCCGACTCACACGGACACTTACGGACGGAGAGGGACTTACAGGGACAACTCAAATCGGTCTTGAAAACCGGCGCCCGCAAGGGCTTCAGGGTTCGAATCCCTGCCCCTCCGCTCTATACCGCAACGACTTACGACGTTGCCGTCCGCGCAGTGCACCCCCCGGCCCTTCCTCGACTATGGGGCCCCTACGCTCTGAAAAATACCGTCCCCCGACCGGGGCTCTTTCACGTCCGTCTGAGGCGTGTCGCGGCCAGGCGGCCCTCCCGTGGCACCCCCTCATTTGCGATGTTAAGCTTTATGTTTCGCCCGGGCGATCACACGGACTGTAACCCAGCACGGAGTACCAAATGAGCAGACTGCTGCTGATGGTGAGCCTTCTCGCGGCGGGAGGCGCTTGGCTGGCGTCTCCCGCAACGGCCCAGGAACAATCGGAGATCGTTCACGACGCCGAGTACTACATCCTCGAAGCGCAGAACGGGCAGCAGTGGGCCGCGGAGGACGAGGCGCTGGACGCCCGGCTCGCGGAACTCCGCGAGGAATACGGAACGCCGCCC
>JBDGUY010000294.1:0-2320 GCA_039585935.1 Gemmatimonadota bacterium | reverse complement strand
GAAGCTCGGAGGTCAACTCGACCCGCTTGGCCGCGAGGTAGTTGAAGCTCGTCTCGACGCCCCGCCGCTCACGGCACAGCTCCATCACCGGTCCGATGTAACGCTCCGGCATCAGCACGGAGCCCTTGATGAAGGGCTCCTCGCAGCCGGCGATGGTGGAGGGATCGGGGTAGAAGCTGGGGTTGTCGACCGAGAGCACCTCTCTGTTTTCAAGGGTCACTCGATAGCGCACCGACGGTGCGGACAGCACCAGGGAGAGTCCGTACTCCCGGCGTAGCCGTTCCTGGACCACCTCGAGGTGCAGCAACCCGAGGAATCCGCAGCGGAACCCGTGGCCCAGGGCAACCGACGAATCCTTCTCGAAGGTCAACGCCGCGTCGTTCAGCACCAGCTTGTCCAGCGCCTTGACCAGCTCGACGTACTCGTCGGTGGCCATCGGGTAGATCGAGGAGAAGACGACCGACTTGGCCTCCTTGTAGCCGGGCAAGGCGTCGGTCGCGGGTCGTTCCGCTTCGGTGATCGTGTCGCCGACCACCACGTCGCGGACCGTCTTGATGCCGGCCAGGACGTAGCCCACGGAACCGGTGCCCAGCTCGGGCACCGGCTTGCGCTGCAGTCCCAGCAACCCGACTTCTTCGACGTCGTGCTCCTTTCCCGTGTTCATCAGGCGGATCTTCCGTCCGGCGCGGAGCGCTCCGTCCTTGACCCGGCAGGCGAGCGCGACACCGCGATACGGGTCGTACGCGGCGTCGAAGAGCAAGGCCCGCGGCGGGGCCTCCGCGTCGCCCTCCGGCGCGGGCAGCCTGTGCACGATCGCCTCGAGTAGCTCGTCGATTCCCGTGCCCTCCTTGGCGGAGCAGAGGATCGCGTCGTCGGCATCGAGCCCCAGGTCGGCTTGGATCTCCTCCTTCGCGCGCTCGATGTCAGCCGAGATCAGGTCGATCTTGTTGATCACCGGTAAAAGCTCGAGGTCGAACTCCATCGCCAGGTACATGTTGGCCACGGTCTGCGCCTCGACGCCCTGCGAGGCGTCTATCAGCAGGATCGCGCCCTCGCAGCTCATCAGCGAGCGCCGGACCTCGTGGGAAAAGTCGACGTGCCCCGGCGTGTCGATCAGGTTCAGCTGGTAGGTCTTCCCATCGCTGGCCTTGTAGTCCAGGGTGATCGTGTTGCTCTTGATCGTGATCCCGCGCTCGCGCTCGATGTCCATCGAGTCCAGGATCTGGTCCCGGAACTTGCGCTCGTCCACGGCGCCGCAGTGCTGGATCAGACGATCGGCCAGCGTCGACTTGCCGTGGTCGATGTGCGCGATGATGCAGAAGTTGCGAATCTCGTCCATGAGCTACCGCGCGATCGGAGACGTCTCGAGGACGGGCAGCGGCCGAGACGATCCGCGCGCCGGAGATCATACCGCAGAGACGCAGAAGTAGCTCTAGAGCCAGAGGTCTGCCCGTCAGTAGAACCGCAGAAGCGTGACTCCGAACCATATCGACACCAGAACCGGCCAGAACAGCAGCTTGAGAATCAGATTGTCGTGGAACGCGAATACCCTCCACCTCGATCCGCCGAACAGCATCGCAAGGGCGATCGTCTGGAGCGTGATGTGCACGTACATGGCGAAGTAGAAGAGCTCGATGTACGCGATCTCGGGCGTCTCGATACGGCCTCTTTCGTTCACATGCGCGAGCAGCAGAATGAACAGAAACCCCGCCGAGCTCTGGATGACGTTCATCGTGGTGAGCCCCGACCTGCGATCCTCCTCGTTCGAGGACATGTAGAGCACGATGAACAGGATCAGTGCCACGATCAGAACCGGAATGATGTTCGCGATGAACGGACTCAGCCAAATCCGTTTCGCGATCATGGTGAAGGTCAGCGCAGGATAGGTGTCTATCGGCGTGTCGCTGCCAAACGTGGTCCTGTAATGCAGACTATTGAACGTGAAGAACGACGAGATCACCTTCGACGACGGAGCGGTGACGGCCGGATTCAGTCCCGGCCTGACCGAGGGATTCAGGATCGCGTAACTGTCCAGGTCCGGAATTAGCAGTATGTTCCTGCTGAGATCCGGATACAGGACAACCACACGGATGTCATTTTGCTCGAAAGGATACTGTTGATAACTGAAGTTCTGCTCCAGCGTTACCCTGAATTTCCAGGTCACGAGAACGTGATCTTCGTGCTCGACCTCCGAGATGACGTCGCTGACCAGACTTCTGGCTTCGATCGCGGAGATGTTGGGAAAGTAGAACGCAGGCGGCGCCACGTCGTAGAGATCTTTCGGGTACTTCATCCAGAGTTTTCCTATCAACCTGGCCTC
>JBDGUY010000293.1:0-2334 GCA_039585935.1 Gemmatimonadota bacterium | reverse complement strand
CAACATCGGACAGAGCTGGCTGACGGCCAGAGTGTATTAGGGGGAGATGTGAGCAAGACCAGAGTCGTCCACTACATCAACCAGTTCTTTGCCGGCATCGGAGGTGAGGACCAGGCGGATGTGGGACCGGGTGTCGTGGAAGGTCCCAAAGGCCCGGGCCTGGTGCTGCAGAAGGTCCTGGAGGGTTCCGGCGAGGTAGTCGCCACCATTTACTGCGGTGACAACTACGTCAACGAGTTCGAAGAGAAGGCCCGTGACGCCTTCGTCGAGTATCTGAGGAGATACCGGCCCGATGTAGTCCTGGCCGGGCCGGCGTTCACTTCCGGCCGATACGGACTGGCGTGCGGCCTCGTTTGCGTCGTCGCGCGGGAGCTGGGTATACCGGCGATCTCCGCAATGCACCCCGAGAATCCGGCCGTCGAGCTGTACCGCTCGCGAGTCCACATCGCGCCGACGGCCGCCACGACGGCCGAGATGCTGGACTCCATGTCGCGAGCGTCCACTCTTGCGTTGAAGCTCGCAGGCGATCAGCCCATCGGCTCGGCGGCGGAGGAGGGCTACTTGTCCCGCGGCCTTCGCTACAACCAGGTCGCTTCCGACGATGTCGGCGTTCGAACCGTGGACATGCTGATGAAGCGGCTCCGCGAGGAGGATTTCGACACGGAGTGGCCCGTGCCAACCTACGACCGCGTGCGACCGGCGCCGCCGCTCGAGGCTCTCGAGCAATCCACTCTCGCCATTGTAACGTCGGGCGGTGTCGTACCCAAAGGCAACCGAGACGGCCTGCAGTCGGCCCGCGCCACGCGCTGGCACTCCTACAGCATCGCCGGCCGACCGTCACTGTCCTCCGAGGACTGGGAGTCGATCCACGGCGGCTTCGATACCACGCACGCCAACCGGGATCCGAACCGTATCGTTCCACTGGACGTTCTCCGGGAGTTCGAGGCACGCGGCGCGTTCGCGCGTCTGGCCGACACCATGTACGTGACGACGGGCAATCAATCCGGCCTCGAGAACGCCATCCGCTTCGGCGAGGAGATCTCGGATGAGCTGGTGAAGACGGGTGTCGATGGGGTGCTCTTCGTCGCGACCTGAGGCACATGCAATCGTTGCGGTGCAACGATGGCGAAGGAAATCGAGCGACGGGGAATACCGGTGGCCCTGATCTCGGCGATCACACCTCTGCCCATCGCCGTTGGTGCGAACCGCATCATCGGCGGACGGGCCATCCCCCATCCCGTCGGAGACCCGGCGCTGCCGGCGGACGAAGAGCGCGCCTTCAGGAAGATGCTCGTGTCGCGGGCCCTCGACACCCTCACTGCGGAGGTTCAGGACCAACTCGTGCTGCCACTCGAAGGTCCGTAGCCCCAGACCACGACCGGCGACGCGGGCCAGCGCGCAGGCAGGTGGGTTCAGCGGAAAGCTAACGGGATCGCGAGCGTCGGCCGCAGATGGCAACGCGATCATGAGACCGGTGATTACAGGGGCGCGGTACTTTCTGACTCACTGCGCGGGTCTGATGCGCTATGGATCCAAGCCGGCGCGCGAGATCGCCAGGAGTCCGGCGCTGTTAGGTGAGATCTCCTCCCACCTGCGAACCCACGAGGAATGCGTCGGTTACGCTCCGAACCGGGTTTTTCTCGGCTCCATGCACCCCGACGAGCTTCGCCAGATCCCGAGGCCCTGGTACGGCAGCAGCAAAACGGCCGAACGGCGACAACCCCACGGCGAGGTCATGCCCGAGGAGGAGTTCTACGGGATCCTGAAACTGTCCGACGACTTCGACCTGCTCTGGCTCGAAGAGAACTTCCTGGCCGGAGCCCGGGACGCCCTGTCGCGACACCCGCTGATCGATGCATCGGAACTGGATCGCCTCGGCGATGGGACGGCCGCGGCGGCGATCGAGGAGCAGACTGCCGACGCCGAGAAGGCCCTCCCCCTGCATCTCCCCGACGGGCGCCTCGTCGGATGCGTCAATCGAGCGCACGACGAGGACGATGCGCTGACGGCGCCGGTCATCCTGGAAAACCTGGCGTGCAAGGGCTCCGCGGCGATGGCGCTCCGCACCCTGCTGCGGGACGAGCAGCTGGATCCCGGAGGGATCGACTACGTGATCAACTGCGGAGAAGAAGCTGTCGGTGAGCGCTATCAGCGGGGCGGCGGAAACCTGGCGAAGGCGATCGGGGAGCTGTGTGGACTGGACAACGCCACCGGATCCGACCTCAAGGCCTTCTGCTGCGGCCCCGTGCACGCGTTGGTCATGGCGGCGTCGCTGGTGAGCGCCGGCGTGTTCCAAAGGGTTGCTGTCGTGGCGGGGTGCTCACTGGCGAAACT
>JBDGUY010000292.1:0-2348 GCA_039585935.1 Gemmatimonadota bacterium | reverse complement strand
GTGGTTGATCCGTCAGCACCTGGACTCTGTCGTCGTGGGAGCGGATCACGACCGGAGCCTCGTCCGGCTCCTGAGCCTGCATCGTCGATCCAGCCGCCGACAGGACAGCGACCAGCGCCCCTGCTGTGACCAGAAGATCCCGCCTGGACATGTTCAATACTCCACCGATGTATACCGGAGCGACTGGTTCATCCGGCCCGCCAAGGATTGCCGCTCGTCGACGACATCGAACAGCAGGTTGTTGAGGACCGGATCCGTCGGGGCCTCTCGCAGGGCTTCCCGGGATGCCTCGATCAGGGCATCCAGTCGCATCAGGCGCTCAGCGGCGAGTGACGGATCATCCAGCATTGCTTCAGCAGATGGTCCTCCACTTCTGAGCTCCTGGATCTGCGCTACCGTACGCAGATAGGCTTCGGTCGGATCGTCGGTGTCGCGTGTTCCAACTCGGGAGTCCGGTGTTTCCACGAGCGCCGTCGGTGCGGCGGCCGATCCGCTGCGAGCGGTCGCCGCATCAGAACCCGCGTTCCCCGGGGGAGAAAGCTGCCGACCCACTCCCAACCCGGCTGCGAACAGCGCCACCACGGCCGCGGCCCACAGCGGCCGGAACCCGGAAGCGCTGGGCTCGGAAACCCTTCGTTCGATCGGCGCTATGTCAGGCCCGAGACGGGCTCGAATACTCTCCCACCCGTCGACCGGCGGCTCGAGGTCCGGCAGGCCGGAGAGCGCCATCCGTGTTCGGATCATTTGCTCGTACTCGAGCGAACAGTCCTCGCACCGATCGAGGTGATCCTGGTCCGGACCCGTTGCTTTCGGCTCGTCGAGCAGCGCCGCGATCTGTTCGCGACTCAGGTGATCAGGCATGGTTTCCCGCTTCGTTCCTTCCCACGGGCGGAGCGAGCAGATCTCGCATTCTGGCCCGTGCCTTGTGCAGTTGCGACTTCGAGGTCCCGACCGCTACACCGAGCCTTTCGGCGATCTCCTCGTGCGTCATTCCCTCAACGTCGTGCATGACCAGTACCTGCCGATATCCATCCGGCAGCCGATCCAGTGCCTGTCCGAGAACTCTCTGGCTCAGGATTCTCTCGTCGGCATCTGGTGCAGCCAGAGGCGGCTCCGCTGCCGATTCGACTTCGGGTCGGCGACCGCGTCGTCGCAGTCGATTTAATGCCGTGTTCACGGCCAGTCTGTGCATCCATGTCCCGAATGCCGCGTCTCCTCTGAACGATCCGAGCTTTTCGAAGGCCCTGACCCATGCGTCCTGTGATACATCCTCCGCCAGGTGATCATCTCCGACCAGTCGACGCACCACCGTGTAGACCCGACCCGAGTGAGCCGTGTACAGGGCCTCCATCGCCCGTTGGTCGCCGGCGCGCGCCGCCTTTAGGAGGCCGGCCTCGGACACCTGGATCTCGTTGAGTCTTCCATTGTCACCAACACTTGGACCGCTGGCGGGTCCGGGAGGGTTGCCCGAATCTCGGTACGGCCGCTGCCGCTATGGACGGTGGCCCAGCCGACGGATCAACGGCGGCGCAGCGAGGAACGCCGTGAGGGCGAACACGAGCCCTGCCGCCATGTCGATGCCGTAGTGGAACCTCCCGTATACCGTTCCCAGTGTGAGGGACACCGCGAAGGGTGCGAGGATCCAGAACGCGCGCGGATTCACCGCGCCTCCTGACAGCCACGCCGAGACGGTCGCTCCAACGTGGGAGCTGGGAAATGCGGTCCCTTTCGAGGAGCCGCTCTCCAGAATCGAGTGCACGATCCCGAATACGAATCCGTCTGAAGGGGGACCGGTGATTTTCGCGAAATCATACCTGGGGCCCGCAACGGGGAATACGGCAAAGCAGAGGTAGCAGAGAAAGAAAGCCAGGGCAGTGGTGAACGCCGCCCGCTCCAGGCCCTCACGACCTGCCGCGCGCCACGCAGCGATCAGGGCCGCCGGCACCACCAGATAGTATGAGACATAACCGAAGTGCAGCATCTCCGAAAACCACCGATTCGGGATCCAGTCACTCGCTTTGACGCTGAGCTGCACGCCGAACATGGCCTCTTCCCACACTTGGACTGATGGATCGAAGTAGCCGGGGAACAGGAGCTGATTCAGCGATGCCAGTTCCATGTAGAACAGGGGCGTCACGGCCACTGGATAGGCGATGCGCAAGAACGCCCCGAACGTGCCTCGTGGGCGGGGCAAACGTCCGAGACCCAATACCAGGCCAATGCCGAGCAGGTGTAACGCAGCCAGCCACAAACCCGTCTCCGTGCGGGAGATGAGAGCGATGATCGCCGTCGCTGCGAGGTAGGCCGCCGTGAGTACGTCCACGGTCAGAAGACCTGACTTCCCCATG
>JBDGUY010000291.1:0-2349 GCA_039585935.1 Gemmatimonadota bacterium | reverse complement strand
CGTAAATCAGGAAGAACACCGCCGCCGTGGTGCTCTTGGCGGCGAACGCGTAGACCATCACCGGACCGAGCACGATGATCGGTGGCAGCTGGACGATCGCGAACATCAGCACGAACAGTGCCCACAGAGAAGCCAGCGGAACGCCAATGATGGCCATGCCGATGAAAGACAGAAGCGACTGGATCACGGCGATGCCCAGCACTCCCACGGTCACGCTGCGGATCGTTTTCTCAGCGAGGACCACGAATGCGGAGCCATCCTGGCCGAAGAAACGAGTGGCGACCGCCACGACCCCCTTCTTCCCGGCTTCGGCGTTCGCCAGCAACAGCCCCGCGATGATGATCGACAGCACGAACTGGAGCACCGTCACGCCCAGTCCCCCGATCGCGCCGAGCCCCCAGCCCGCCACGGCGCGGACCTGCTCCTGGTATCGCTCGAGCATGGCCGGCAGGTTTCGGGCCGCGTCTGCCCATGCCTCGTACGCTCTCTCGCCCACGACCGGCCACTCGGCAACGCTGGCCGGCGGTGGCGGTACGTCCAGCGTACCCGCTTCGAGCTGGGCCTGAACCCCCCTGGCTTCATCGATCGCTCCGCCAAGGAAAATGACCGAGGGGACAAGGATCAACGCCAGCGACACGAGCACGAACAGAGCGGACGCCAGCTTGGTCCGTCCATCCAGCTTGTTCGTCAGCCATGTGAACAGCGGGTAAATCGCCACCGCAATGATCGTCGCCCACAGCACCAGGTTGATGAACGGGGCCAGGATTTTCAGCGAAAACGCCGCCAGGAGAAACAGCAGGCCGATACGGATCGCCGCCTCGACGGCGCTCCTTACGATTTGAGGGTCGGCCTTCGTCGCAGTGTCCGTGCTCATCTCGGTCTCCTCATCTGTTCGGTGTTGCAACAACATGCGCAACGCCGACGAATGGGTCCAGTGCGATTGGCGATGGAGTCAGCTCTCGGCTGAGGCGGTCTTCCCCTCCTGGAATTTCGCGGTGCCGATCCCCAGCTGCTCGAGAGAATGGAACATCTCGCCGACGCCCAGTTCCAGCGACGCGACCTGGTCGGGCTTCAGATATGCCACATAGCCAGAAAAGACGTTGGGAGAGCTGGGTAAGAAAACGACCACCTCACCCGAAGGAAGCCGCTCGACTTCGAAAGCAGGCCGCGATCCGCCCCGCACAGGTACGAGCACCGGCTTGAACTGTGCGGCCTGCTCGTGGCTCTTGAGCACCTGCTCCACGAATCCCTTGAGCACCGCGTAGCCGGGCACAGCAGACAGGAGCGCTCCTTCCACTTTTCCGCCCACCAGGCGGCCAATCGCTGAACGGGCGATCAGGCCCGCGAGGAGGCACACCAAGAGTAGAATCGCGATGGCAATTACCTGGGCCAGGCCGAAACCGAGAATCGTGTCGGTCGGCAGGAACTCGGCCATCGGCTCGGCGACCGCCTGAAGCACACCCAGCACCTTTCCGACGACCACCACCGCCACGGTCAGCGGGATGAGAAACAGGACTCCGCCGATCGCGATGCTCTTCACAGCGTCCACAATGCTCTTCATGCCGACCCTCCATCGGGTTCTGTCTGAATTGGGAATCTCGGTCGAGAAGCCTAACTCACATGTCACGGGCAGGCACGAGCGCGCGACGCCGGCCCAAGGTGTCGAGGCGAAGGAGCGCCGCTGGATCGCAGGCAGTTGTCGATGTGGAATTTATCGTGGTCCGTGCCTATCTTCGACCAGCCCTCGAAACGGTCCCTGATCCTGGAGGCAGAACATGAGACGACGGTTTTCCGCGCTGGTCGCTCTTTCGCTTATCGGCCTTGTCGTCGCTCCGGCATCTGCGCAGGAGGTCACCTGCGACGACATTGAATTCGCGGCGGATCTTGTCGCGGACTATCCGGACATCGCCGATGGCTGCCTGGAGATCATCGAGAAGGGTGGCGAGCGGTTCGCTCGCCTCGAACTGGAGGTGCTGCGCGAAGGACAGAAGACGCTGCGCGTCCACTACAGGCTGCGAGACGGCGGCTGGTCATCTCCGCGTGAGGTCACGCCACCCGAGGAATGGAGAGCCTCGCTCAGCGGTACGGATGTAGAGGTCAAGGACATACCGAAGGGCCAGATGCTGAATGTGTATATCCGCGAAGGTCGCTGGGAGATGGCCATGGCCGACCTCGAGGCGGAGACGATCCCCGTGACGTTTGGCGCAGTCTTTCACATGGAAGCGCCGGAGGAGGTGGAAGTCGCGCCGGATCCGCCGCCGGTCGTCGATGAGACGCCCGTCGTGCAGGAGCCGGCAGATGAAGGATCGAGCAACCTGTTGCTGATCCTCGCCTTCATGTTGATGGTCG
>JBDGUY010000290.1:0-2359 GCA_039585935.1 Gemmatimonadota bacterium | reverse complement strand
GCGACCAGATGTTGGAGCGTGAGCCGTAGACCGAGTACGCGAGACTCGCTCCGTCCGCCGACACGTCTATGGACTGCGCGTTCAGTCCGACCGTCAGTCGAATCGGCTCTACCGTAGCCTGCTCGCTCTCCGACATGGAAACGACGTAGATGTCGCGTGGTCCGTGCCTGTTCGACACGTAGTACAGCAGCCGGCCATCGGGAGACCAGGCCGGGCTCTGGTGGATGGCATCGGCGTCGGTGATCGGGACCACGCCACTCCCGTCGACGGGGAGGACCACGATCTGCGATGGCGCCAGGTTGCCGAAGGTCCGGCTCACCTGAACGTAGCCTACATTGCCCGATACGCACGCAATAGAGCTACCCACAGGCGACCAGCGGCACGAGTGAAGCGCGTAGGCTTGACCGAGCACGCCGGTTACGGATCCGTCGGCAACTGAAGCGGTTTGCAGGGAGTCGCCGCGCACCATCGCTACCTGCATGCCATCGGGAGACCAGTCCGCCATCCTCACGCAGTTCTCCAAACCGCACTGGAACAGTGTCCGCACGGCTCCTCCGAGTGCGGGCACGACGCCGATGGTGGATCCGTAGCGGAGCAGGATTGGGGTGCCATCGGGCGACCAGCGTGGCTCGCTTTGACTAACGGTCGTGTCGTCGATCAGCGGAACTGGGCGCCCGCCACCGACGGGACGGACGAATACCCGCATCCGGCCGGCCGGGCCGGATGCGTACGCGATGAGATTGCCGTCCGGCGAGAGCGCCGGATGGATCTCCAGCCCGTCACCTGCGGTCACCTGGACGGCGTGTCCGAGGGATACCTCCTGACTCGCGTCACCGCGCAGGAAGAGCACCACAGCGACCACGCCGGCCAGCACCGCGACCAGGGCCCATGGAAGCCACCGCAGTCCGGGCCGCCCGGCAGGTACCACTGAATCGGAACCCGCCGCGATGCCTCCCGCGGGAGTGTCAGTCGTCGAACTGTGTGGCGCCAGCGCCTCGCCGAACTGGGCCACCGGGTTGAACCGGTCCGCCGGCGTCTTCGCCAGGCTGCGCTCCAGGGCGGCTGCGACCCAGCCCGGCACAGACGGACGGATCACGCTCACCTGCGGAACGTCTGCTGCGATGTGCTGGTGAGCGACGCTTTCGCCGGTCGAGCCCGTGAACGGGGGCTGCCCGGCGAGCATCTCGTACAGGACGCACCCGAGAGCGTAGAGGTCGCTACGGCCATCCAGATCCTTTTCGCCCCTGGCCTGCTCCGGACTCATGTACGAAGGCGTGCCCAGCGCCACCCCTGTTTTCGTGAGCCTTTCGCCGCCCGCCGCGTCGATGGCCCGGGCGATCCCGAAATCCGCCACCACCGCGTGACCGCTCTCCAGCAGGATGTTCTCCGGCTTGATGTCCCGGTGGATCACGTCGTGGCTGTGCGCGTAGCTCAGGGCATCGGCCACTTCGCGGGCCAGCTTCAGCGCGTCGTCGATCGGCAGCTGCTTTTCGCGGTCCAGCCGCTCGCGCAGCGACTCCCCTTCCACGTACGGCATGACGTAGTACAGGAAGCCACCAGCTTCGCCCGAATCGTAGAGGGGAAGCACGTGCGGGTGGTGCAGGTTGGAGGCGATCCGGATCTCGTGCAGGAACCGCTCCGGACCCAGGGCCGCCGCAAGTTCGGGGCGCAGCACCTTGAGAGCGACGTTCCGCTCGTGCTTCAGGTCTTCGGCCAGAAAGACGGTCGCCATCCCCCCACGCCCGAGCTCCCGCTCGATGGTGTAGCGGTCGGACAGCGCACCTCTCAGACGGTCCAGCAGGTCGACCATGGAGTGACCTCGTTTGGAGGGCGCGCTAAAGTTAGGACTCGGGCAGGGGCTGGGCCAGCGGGCACTCGCGAATCTTCGTGCGGTGCCGCTGCCCATGCTCCCCGACTGAAGGTCCACGGGAAGCAGGCGGAACCACAAAGCGCCCGGTCCGAAGACCGGGCGCTCGTGTCAGAACTATCTGACGCTGGCCCCGCGCAGAGGGGCGACCGTCAGTTGCCCGGAGCCGGAGGCATTTCCCCGCTCGGACCGTAGTTCCAGATGTCCCGGTAGATCTTCCAGCCGTCGGCGGTCTTCTTGAGGGCGTTCATCCAGCGGCCGCGGAACTCGACCGCCGTCCCATCTTCCGCGGTGCCCGTGAGCTTGAACGCGCCCCACTGGGAACCGGACTTACCATCGACCATTCCGCCGAACGCCCGCAGCTCGATGCTCACGCCGGCGTAGTTCGCGATGTCCGCGGCGATCGCTTCGCTACCGCGCTGAAACTCTCCCTCGGGTGGCATCCGGATTGCATCGTCCGTGTAGTGGGAAGCGACGCCCGCGGCGTCGCCC
>JBDGUY010000289.1:0-2378 GCA_039585935.1 Gemmatimonadota bacterium | reverse complement strand
GAAAGCACGGCTTCCAGCATTCTCGCCATGACGGGACACCACCGACCGGCGGCGCGGGCGGCAGCGGCCGGTGCGGTCGTCAATGTCGTTCTCAGCATTTTGCTTGTGCGACCGTTGGGGCTGGTAGGAGTGGCGCTCGGCACCTTCAGCGCCACTCTGCTCGTGGACGCCTGGATCGTTCCGCGTATCGCTTGCCGTGCATACGGCATCTCGCTCCGGGAATATGTCCGCCAGGTAGTCGTTCCCCTCGGGATGCCGGCCGGCGGCCAGCTTCTTGTCTCGGTGGCAACGCGAGCCGTCCTGAAACCGAACAGTCTTCTTGAGGTCACGCTGGCTTCCCTGCCCGGTCTTGTGGTGTTCGTGACGCTGTTTGTCACATGCGCGCTGTCGAAGGCCGAAAGGCACCGATGGCTCTCAATTTTCCGCGATGCAGGCCACGGTCTGCGACCCCGAAGGGCCGGCGTCCAAGCCTGAGCACTGCCGTACGAGAGAGGAATAATGGAGCGTCAAAGAGACGAATCGACCCCCCCCGTGGACCTTCACACCCTGTTTCTCGGGCTGGCGCGACGCTGGCGCTGGTTGCTGGGCTGGAGCGTGGCTTGTGTGCTGCTCGCACTCACGGCGGGATTGACGATGGGAAGCCGTACCTACCAGGCCGAGACAGTACTCCTGTGTCGACCTCAGGCGTCTGTGTGGACAGGTACAGGCAACGCCGTATTCGATTCCCTGTCGTTCGAGACACAACGCAATCTCGTTAAGGTTCGCTCGAACATGGAGGAGATCCGGGAGTTCCTCAGCCTCCCGGCCAGCCTGGCGGAAATAGGGCAATCGGTCGAGGTCACAGCGGGGAAGAGCACGGATCTCATGGTCATCGCAGCAAACTGGGACGAACCGGAGCTGGCGGCCGCTCTTGCCAATACGTCCAGGGATGTCTTTCTCCGCTCACAGGTTCGCATCCGTTACCGCGAGGAGCTCGGGCTGATCCGACGGCTGCTGAGGGAATCGAGAGCGGAACAGGCGCGACTGGACGGCCAGATACAGAATCTGGAGAGAATCACAGGCGACATAGAAGCCCGGATCAACAAGGAGCGCACGGGCCTGAGTGAGGCGGAGGGATTGGGGAACCTCAATATCCGTGCGGAACGACTCCGGGATGCCATTTACGATGACCAGACACAGAGGGCGAACATCGCCTTGTTCGCGCAGAAGGAGATCGAGTACGACCGGGCGAAGGAGCTTGTCGCGAGTGGCACGATCTCGGAGCTCGAATTCGAAGAAATCCGGGCCGAGTACGAGAGCCTCAAGGCGCTCGCCATCGACACGGACGAAATCGCGAGTTGGCGGTCCGATCTCCAGAACCTGTACGAGACCGTGATCCCGTCCGACGGCCAGGTCACCGCATCGGCTCCGCTGCTGCAGGAAGTGCTGGTGCGATCGATCGACCTCGAGTTCGAGCGGGCCGCCGTCGATGAAAAGGTGCGCCAGCTGGAGTCCCTGGAGGGCGAGGTCCTGTCCGCGGTAGCCGAACTAGAAGCGCCCATTGAACTGGAGGACGGTACGTATGCGGCCTGGCTGGCCGATGCCGATTTTCGCCTGATCACACCGGCCCGCGAACCTGTGCTTCCCAGTCGCTCGAATCGGAAGATCGTCGCGATCGGAACGTGCCTGGTGTTGCTGGGGCTCGGTTTCGCGGCCGTGGCGGCTTTCGAGCTGTTTAGACGAGGAGTGCGGTCGGCCCCCGAAGCAAGACTTCGGCTCGGCCTGCCCGTACTCGGATCCCTGCCGAGGAAGCAGGCAGCGCAATCGGGCGCCTCCGGCCAGGCTGCCTCGCTGGAGGAGTTGTATCGCGTGCTCGTACAGCGGATTCGGTTCGGAGTGCGTCAACCGGGCGCCCGCATCCTGGTAACCAGCTCGGAGCACGGCGAAGGAAAGACGAGTCTTACGGTGGCATTGGCGCGATCCCTGGCAGAGCAGGGCGCGCGAGTGCTTGCTGTGGACGCAAGCCGCGAGGCCGAGAAGAACATTGCCTCGGGCAGGATGTCAAAGGCGCGAGCCGCGTCGACCATGCTGCAACGCATCCTTCCCGTGGAACGCCCTCCCGCGGATGCCGTCAGCCTTGCGGAAACTCTTCTCGAATCCGAGGAGGACACCAGCAGGGGAACGGCAGCGCCCCACACCGAGGGCCCACTCCAGCTAACAGCCCCCGTCCCCGGCATCGATCTGATCTCACTTGGTGCGGACGCCGGCACCCGGATTGCCTCTACCTGGAGCGAACTTGCCGACGCACTCGATAAGGCCTCTCGAGATTACGACGCCGTGCTGATCGACGGTCCGCCGATCCTCCCGTATGCCGATGCACAGGTGCTGGCACAGATGAG
>JBDGUY010000288.1:0-2384 GCA_039585935.1 Gemmatimonadota bacterium | reverse complement strand
CAGGCCCGGCACGAGCTGTTGTTCGGCCGTCGGAGGTCCATGGCCATGCCAGTGGGATGGACCGACCGGTCCGAGGCGTTGCGGGGCTGCCTGGTCCGCGGGCGGGTCAGACTGGTGACAACCAGCTGCTCGCCGCAGGCGCTGCGGTACTGGCCTCCCAGCCGGGTCAAAAAGAGGGCGACTTCCTCTCGAGCGTAGGGATAGGCGACACCATGGAGGCGATAGTCCCGGTTTCCCGGCACCCGCACCAGGTATCCGGCGCTCACGAACCGCTTAACCTGCGCCGGAGTGGTGATGTAGGTGTAATCGTGCTGGATGGCTACCCGGTTCTGACGGTCCAGCGAGCGTGACGAACCGGTCAGGCTTTGTGCTGTAAGCGCTGCGGGTGTGACCGCGCAGAGCGCGACGACAATGCCAATGAGGGAGACGACCACTCTGGAGTCTGGCCGAGCGTGTCGTCGCCTGTTGTCCGGTGTCATGAACACGTGTCGATCCCCCGTCCCCTGATCCGAGTGTCCGACTCTCGCAATCCCCACGCCCACACATCCCCACTACGGAAAATCGTCACTGCAACGACCGCCATAAGTACAGTGGCCGGGCCGAATTAGTAATTAAATCAGCACAGAAAGACAAGCCGGACTCGCACTCCGGCCCTCGCGACACGGACCTTCCGAACGCCTGTCTGACACCACCGGTGAATGGTAATATGCCCGAGAGAGCTTCGCATTTGACCCAACCATTCGGCACAACCATCAGGAGTACATACCCATGCACCCGTCGCGCACGGTTCTCGGAACATTGTTCGCTCTTCTTCTCTCCGCCGCGCCCACGCTCAGCCAGGACTTCGGCAATGCCGAGGAGTTCGCGGGCCGCGCGCTGAGGAATCCGAATTACTCCCCCTACGCCGGTCGGGGTTTTCCCACACAGGTGTTCTGGGGTGACACGCACCTGCACACGAATCTGTCCGTGGACGCGGGGATGTTCGGGAACCGCCTCGGGCTGGACGAGGCATATCGATTCGCGCTGGGCAAGGAAGTGGTCTCGTCGACCGGCTTGCGAGTCAAGCTCTCCCGCCCTCTGGACTTCCTGGTCATCTCGGACCACTCCGACGGCTACGGCATGTTCGCGAAGATCGTGAGCGGTGATCCCGAGCTCATGAAGAACGAGACTGCCCGGCGCTGGAACCGGATGTTCAACGCGGGCGGGCAGGAGGCGGTGGCAGCCACCCTGGAGCTGATCGATCTGTTCTCGAAGGGAGAAATGCCGTTCCCGATCAACGATCCGGCCTCGATCGGGCCCGTATGGGACGACGTGCTGGAGGCGGCCGAATCCTACAACGATCCCGGCAGGTTCACGGCGTTCATCGGCTACGAGTGGACCTCTCTAGCCCCTCCGGGCAACAATCTGCACCGGGTCCTCGTTTACCGGGACAACGCTTCGCGAGCGGGCCAGAAGCTGCCCATGACCACCGAGAGGAGCATCGACCCGGAGGACCTGTGGGTCTACATGGCGGACTACGAGACGAAGACCGGCGGCAAGGTCCTCGCGATTCCGCACAACGGGAACCTGTCGAACGGCATGATGTTCGCCGAGGAGACCATGGACGGGAATCCGCTTACGCGAGCTTACGCGGAGACCCGGCTGCGCTGGGAGCCCATCTACGAGGTGACCCAGATCAAGGGCGATGGAGAGGCCCACCCGCTGCTGTCGCCCGATGACGAATTTGCCGACTACGAGACCTGGGACCTCGGAAATCTGAACCTGAGCCAGGCCAAGACACGGGAAATGCTGCAGCACGAGTACGGACGCTCCGCCCTGAAGCTCGGTCTGCAGCTGGAGGACGAACTGGGAATCAACCCGTACCAGTTCGGGATGATCGGGTCGACGGACTCGCACACTTCTCTCGCCACCGCGGAGGAGGAGAACTTCTTCGGCAAGCACTCGGGCAACGAGCCGAGCCCGGAACGAGCCGCTCACGTGTCCATAGGGGCGCCCGACGGAAGCCTGGCGTATATGGGCTGGGACATGGTCTCGTCCGGCTACGCGGCCGTATGGGCCACGGAGAACACGCGCGAAGCGATCTGGGACGCCATGAAGCGGCGGGAGGTCTACGCGACGACGGGCTCCCGAATGCTGGTTCGTTTCTTTGGTGGCTGGGAGTTCACCGACGTGGACGCGAACAGCCGCTTCCCGGCGGAGGCAGGGTACACAAAGGGCGTGCCGATGGGTGGCGAGCTGTCGGGCGCACCTGCGGCATCGGCGCCTAGCTTCCTGGTCGCCGCGCTCAAGGACCCCTACGGAGGGAACCTGGACCGCATACAGATCATCAAGGGTTGGCTGGACACCGACGGCCAGACGCAGGAGCAGGTCTACGACGTGGCCGT
>JBDGUY010000287.1:0-2404 GCA_039585935.1 Gemmatimonadota bacterium | reverse complement strand
GGTCCTGAAGGCGGCCGGGCTGACGTACGTGGCAGCCGCCGCGACGAGCTTCCTCTACCTGCTCTACTTCGTACTCGCGAGTCGTCGCTGACCCGCTGACCTAGTCTACGAGCTCGGCGTCCAGCTGCTCCAGCAGGGCGTCGAGCCGCCGGTCCACATCTTCGAGTTCCATCAGCAGCCCGCCAATTGACAGCATGTGACGCGCCAGAGTCTCACGATCTTCCGATTCTGAGAGAAGCGCCGCCAGGACCTCGCCTGTCGTGATCTCGGCAGGACCGGGCAGAATTCCCTGGAGGATCAGCGACTGCTCAAGTGTGCCGGTTTGCACGCGGATTTCCTGTAGTCGATTGTATGAATCGATGATGAACACCTGATCCTCGTCGATCTCGTCCATCAGTCCCGGCCAGGCTGAGAGTTCCGCCGCGAGAACACGATTGCGAATGTCCCCGAGCGTGCCGGCGTACAACAGGGCCTGGAGCGCTCCCGTCGGAGGATCGAAGGTCAGCCCCCCCCCGTACGCATAGCGGAGCAGCACGCGGACCGAATCGGAATCGAGCTTCGCTATATCTTCCGGATTCATCGCAAGAACGACTCCGACGACTTCGACGACTTTCTCGTTCCGGACCAGCACCGAATCGAGCTCCTGCCGTGCGGCCCGGAAGTCCTCGCGCACGGCCGACAACGCTGCCCGCTCCTCATCCAGGGTGCGGCGACTGTCCCACCAGGCCTCGAGACTGAACGCGATCAGAATGCTGGCCACGATCAGGACCATGTCTCGGAACGCGGAGCCCCAGGTCGCTCCGATCCGTTGAATCAGAGTACTCGAAACTCTATCCGTCACTCCTCACTCCTGTGTCTGCGCTGCGCTATACCACTCGTCGGGAACAGGTTCGAACAGACCGTTTCCGCGACGGACCCGAAGTGCAAGTTCCCGCCCGCCACCCGCCTGGAAGTACAGCACTCCCAGTTTGTGATGGCCGCTCGCGAGGGCGATCGAACCCGTCTCGGCCGTGGCTCCATGCAATCCGTCGTGGTCGATGACAAGCTCATTATTTACATATAAAAGAGATCCGTCATCTGATGTTAATTCAAACGTGTATACGTCGTCTTCCGGTAGGCGCAGGTAACCGGCGAGATGCAGTCCGAAGTTCTCGGGACGTTCCTCTCCGGTCAGCTGCACACGCGGCGTCCGACCACGCTGGTCAGCGGAAGCGTCGGAGATTTCGCGGGCCGACTTGAACGGGACCTCGGCATAGGCGAATCTCAGACCCGGGCGCAGCGGAAGGGCCTGGACATCCTGCGCTGGACGGAGCGAGGACCGGGCAAACCGAGCACGAGCGATCGGACCTCCCTTCCCGTCCGGAAGGAATACTCGGGCGGATACCGTCGTTCCCTCCTCGTCGGGCTTCAGGTCCAGAGACCTCCCGTACAAGGGTGAATCCGGGCCGGGGTCGGACCCATCGAGCGTGTACCGGATCTCACCTGCAGAGACCGGGTTGCCCAACTCGACTACCATTCTGTCAGACAGCGTAAGCCGGTCCTCCTCCAGTCCTGTCGGCTCGGGGATTCGATAATTCACCCCCAGCGCGCCGAGTCGTGCGAGCTGCGCAGGAAGCCGCACCATGAACCCCGGCCAATCGCGGCCCTGCGCCGGTGACCAAGCGACTTCCGCCAGGGCCAGCGCTCTCGGGTAGGCCATGTACTCCGCCTGTTCGGGAGTCTTGATATACTCCGTCCACAGGTTCGCCTGGACGCCGAGAATGTGCTGACCTTCCGCCTCGCTGAGGACCGCCGGGACCGGCTCGAAGCCGTAGACTTTCTCGAGCGGCAGATACCCACCGATCGCCAGGGGTTCAGCGGACGGATCTGCTCCCTGGTAGTAGTCGAAGTACATGTGGCTCGTGGGCGTCATGATCACATCGTGGCCCTGCCGCGCCGCCTCGATACCGCCGTTCACACCGCGCCACGACATCACCGTCGCCTGCGGGGCGAGTCCTCCCTCGAGGATTTCATCCCACCCGATCAACCTGCGGTCGTGCTGGAGCAGGAAGCGCTCGATCCGACGAATGAACCAGCTCTGCAGTTCGTGCTCGTCGGCCAGTCCTTCCCGGCGCATGACCTCCTGCGCCACATCGCTTTCTTCCCAGCGCGTCTTAGGGGCTTCGTCTCCGCCGATGTGGATATACGGGGAAGGAAACAGCTCCATCACCTCGGTCAGCACGCCCTCGAGAAACTCGAACGTCCGCTCGTGGGGGCAGTAGATGTCATCCTTGACTCCCCAGACCGTAGCCACCTCGAATGGTCCCTCCGTGCAGGCCAACTCCGGATAGGCGGCCAGCGCGGCGACCGAGTGCCCCGGCAACTCGATCTCCGGAATCACGGTCACGTAGCGCTCCGCCGCGTA
>JBDGUY010000286.1:0-3093 GCA_039585935.1 Gemmatimonadota bacterium | reverse complement strand
ATCGAGTGCCGGGATCGCGGGCTCCCGATTCGAGTCAACGTGGTCAGCCCGGCCGGCGTGAGGACGCCCATGTGGAGCAGCATGCCATTCTTCCAGGACCTGGTACGCGAGCACGGTTCGGAATCGGCCGCGTTTGAAGCCCTCGAATCCGAGGGAGGAGAGCGATTTGCCGAGCCCGAGGAAATCGCCCGCAGCTTGCTGTTCCTCGTATCGGATGCCGCCAGTCACATCACTGGTGTCGAGCTTCCGGTGGACGGAGGTTACGTTCTCTGAACACGTGTACGCGAGATAACGGGAAGACGAAACGATGCTGCGATTGTTGGTCAGCGCCTGCTTGATCTCCAGCCTGATCGGCGCGTCGCCAGGTCAGGGCCAGGAAGCTCCCGGATCGCCGATCCCAGACTCTTCAGGTCAGATGGTCCTGGTCCTGTCGAAGTCGTTGGACGCGAATGTCGGGTGGCTGCGTCGCTTCGAGCGAGAGACGAAAGATGTGGATTGGGCAGCCGTGGGTCCGGTTTCACCGATTACCCTGGGCAGGAACGGACTCGGACTGGGAAGCGGCCTCCACGAGATCGCCCCGGCCGATATGCCGATCAAGCAGGAAGGCGACGGGAAGAGCCCGGCAGGGGTATTCAGGCTTAGCTCGGTGTTCGGATACGCTCCGGTCGAGGCGCTCGACGACCTCGAGATTCCGTACACCCATGTGACGGAGTCGCTGGAGTGCGTGGACGACGTGAGCTCGGGCTACTACAACCAGATCGTGCTGCGTGACGCGGTCGATGAGGTGGATTGGGAGTCGTCTGAGCAGATGCTGATGCCGGGCATCTGGTACGAAAAGGGAATCGTCGTCGATCACAATGCGAGCCCGGTCAGACCGGGGGCCGGTTCCTGCATTTTTCTTCACAATTGGTCGGGACCTGGAGACACGACGGCCGGCTGTACCGCCATGGCGCCTTCGGTCCTGACAGAGATTGTCTACTGGCTGGACTCTGATGCGGATCCAGTCCTGGTTCAGCTGACAGAGTCACTGTACGAAGAGCACCAGAAAGCCTGGGGACTGCCTGGATCACTCTCGATAGAAGACTGAGGTCTCGACCATGCGCTATCTGATCTTCGGCCTGTTCCTGGCGGCGCCGCTCAGCGCGCAGACCATTCCTGAATTCACTGACCCCGACCGGCCGGAGAAGGTTGCGGCCACGGCGACGGACGTCGATCAGATCTTCAGAGACTACGCCGAGAGGCAGCACTTTCCCGGCTTCGCATACGGCGTGGTCGTCGACGGAGAGTTGGTGTACTCGGACGGGTTTGGACTCGCCAACCTGGAACAGCAGATCGAGGCGGATACGAGGACCCTGTTCCGCATCGCCTCGATGAGCAAGAGCGTCACCGCGGTCGCCATTCTCCAGCTGCGAGACGCCGGGAAGCTCAGTCTGGACGATCCCGTATCGAAGTATGTTCCAGAGGTGGAGGGGCTGATACCGCTCACTGAGGACGCCCCTCAGATCACGATTCGCCACCTGTTGACTCATTCCGCCGGATTCCCCGAGGACAATCCGTGGGGCGACCGGCAACTGGCCGATTCTGACGAAGAGCTGCGAAGGCTGATCGCTGGTGGTGTGTCGTTCTCCAACGTTCCCGGCATCGCATATGAATACAGCAATCTCGGTTTCGCCCTGCTGGGGCAGATCGTCCAGGTCGTGTCGGGAATGAGCTTCCCGGAGTACACGAGGAAGAACATCTTCGAACCGCTCGGCATGCACAGCACGGTGTGGGAATTCGAAAACGCCCCCGCAGCCGAGCTGGCGCTGGGCTATGCGTGGCAGGACGAGTCTTGGATTCACATCCCGCACGAGCATCACGGCTCGTTCGGAGCGATGGGTGGACTCATTACGTCCATCGAAGACTTCAACGCCTACGTCGCGCTGCACCTGTCGGCCTGGCCGCCTCGCAGCGATCCGGACACCGGTCCGTTGAAGCGCAGCTCGCTCAGGGAGATGCATCAGCCGTGGCGAGTCGCTGGCGTCATGCCGGGCTTCGAGTACCCGAACGGCAGGGAGTGTCCATCGGCCCGAGCGTACGGCTACGGCCTGCGCTGGCAGGAGGACTGTCAGGGTCGGATCATGATCGGGCACAGCGGTGGGCTTCCGGGATTCGGAAGCAACTGGCTGATGCTGCCCCAGTACGGTCTCGCCGTGATGTCATTCGACAATCGGACGTACGGGGGTCCTGCCTCGGACCTCCTCGAGTTGCGACGAGACCAGCTGGTCGAGCTCTGGCCAGACTGGAAGGGCGCCGAATCGTCAGGTATCTTCGCAGACAACTTCTTCCTGGACTATCGGTTGAGCGATATCGTGGCTGCGACACGAGAGCTGAGTGCAGAAACCGGCGCGATCACCGGCGTGGGTGCGGTCGTTCCCGAGAATCAGTTGCGCGGGAGGTTCATGATGTACGGGGAAAACAAGAACCTGGAGTTCTTCTTCACGCTCTCTCCTGAGCTGGACCCCCTCATCCAGCACGTGGATATCAAGCGAGTCGAGAAGTGATGGCTGACAAGCCTTTCGTCGACTACTACGAGATCCTGCAGGTCGGACAGAATGCCGACCTCGAGACGATCGAGCGCGTGTTCCGCCTGCTCGCCAAACGGTACCACCCGGACAACTTGGAGTCGGGCGACAACGAACGATTTCGAGAGGTCCACGACGCCTTCGAGGTCCTCGCCGATCCCGAGCTTCGCGCCGAATACGATGTGCAGTACGACCGGAACAAGACGTTGCAGTGGAGTATCTTCGAGCAGGGCTCGGCAATCGGCGGTCAGGAAGAGGACCGTCGTATCTTCCGGGGCGTGCTCGCGCTGCTCTATGCCGCGCGGCGCAAGAACCCGCGGTCCGGTGGTCTCGGCGCGGTGGATCTCGAGAGGATGCTGGGAGTCCCTCGGGAGCACCTCGAGTTCCCCAACTGGTACCTCAAGAAGAAGGGTTGGGTGGAAGTCCTCGACTCCGGCCAGTTCGCGATCACGGTCGAGGGCATCGACAAGGTCAGTTCGGACGACCTGTCGGTTCCTGACAACCGGCTCTTGAGCGAGCCTGCAGAGGA
>JBDGUY010000285.1:0-2409 GCA_039585935.1 Gemmatimonadota bacterium | reverse complement strand
GCTGAGCACCGCGGCGGTGCCGGTGAACAGCTTGAGCCAGCGGAACGCGACGTAGAAGAACCACTCCGGCTTGATCACTTCCGGCGTCTGCAGCGGGTTGGCCTCAGGGCCGAGAGTTGCCGGGAGGATCGTCGCCAGGGCGCTGAGCACGATCATCAGCACGAGGCCGATGATCAATTCGGTATACAGGTGGTCCGGGAAGAAGTTGAACGTCCTGGCGGAGCCGTCATCCTCATCCTTGAACTGGAATTCCGTCACCCCCTGCATGCGGATGACCGCGATGTGTATCGCAATGAGGAACACGATCGTGACGGGCAGAATCGCGGCGTGCAGAACGAAGAACCGCGACAGGGTCGACTGGTTGTAGGCATCGCCCGCCAGCATCATCCGCTTGATGAATCCGCCGACGTACGGAATCGTGTCGGAGATGTTCGCGCCGACCGTCGCGCCCCAGAAACTCAGCTGTTCATATACCAGGCTGTAGCCGGTGAACCCCGTCATCAGGGTACAGAACAGCAGGCACATTCCCACGACCCAGTTGATCTCACGCGGATCGCGGTAGGCGCCGGTGAAAAACACCCGCAGCTGGTGCAGGATGACGGCCACGATCATCAGAGTCGCGGCCCATTTGTGGACTGAGCGGATATACCAGCCGAACGAGACGCCGGTCGTGATGTGCTCGACCGACTGGTAGGCCGTCGAGGGGGACGACTCGTAGTAAAATGCGAGCAGGATCCCTGTGATGATCTGGACGATGAACAGGTAGGCCGGCGTACCTCCGAGGGCGAACCACCAGCGCTTGAGGTGGTACGGGACCGGCTCGTTCGTCAGCTCCTGAAACTGGCGGCCGGAGATCGGCAGGCGATCCCCGAACCAGCTGGCGACGCTCATCAGACCAGATCCTCGTCGCGGTCACGTCCCGGCCTGTCGCCCTCGCAGCCGAGGCAGGGGTCGTGTCCGGGGCCGACGATCGCATCATCATCGGTGATGATGCCTGACCGGTCCTCGGCGGAAGCGAACCGGGGCGGCGGCACGGCGATGTGCAGCAGCCCGTTTTCGACTCGCAACTCGTAGCGCGGCAGTGACTGTCCGGCATCTCCCGGGGGGCCGCTCACTCCCTGGCCGGACGGATCGAATACCCCGTTGTGGCAGGGGCAGAAGAAGCGGTCGTTCTGTCCCTCCCAGCGGACCTGGCACCCGAGGTGCGGGCAGGTACTCGAGAGGGCGATGAAGTCATCCGCCGTTCCGTTGCGGCTCATGCGCGCGATGTTGATCGTCTCGCCCGACGGCCCGCGATAGCGGATAGAGTCTCCGACCCTGATCCCTTCCACCTCGCTTACGAACTGCCACATCACCTCGCCGGTGGTGGCGGGATACAGGTACTTGCCCGCGATCAGCGCGAAGCCCCCGTATCCACCCACGACGCCTGCGACCATGGCTGCGCGAGATGCGGTGTCGAGGAATTGTCGCCGGTCCGGCGATTCGGAATCCGTGTGGTGCGACGAGTCCGGTACGGACGGGTCAGAACGGCTGCCCTCGTTGGCCATGAGCATCTCCGCGGGAGCGCTTGTTGCTTATTGTCACAAGGATATGATAATATACGCGCGACCCGATGGGCGTCAACCCACCTGAAACCAATGCTGGAGGGGCGATGTCGAGCCGCTTCGGACGGATCCGAGTCCAAGTTCTTGTTTCGTGCAGCTTCCTGCTTTTGCTGGCGGCACCAGGCGCTCTAACGGCCCAGCAGAGCGACGGGAA
This sequence comes from Gemmatimonadota bacterium, assembly GCA_039585935.1. Classification (GTDB taxonomy): domain Bacteria; phylum Gemmatimonadota; class Gemmatimonadetes; order Palauibacterales; family Palauibacteraceae; genus Carthagonibacter. Next base: position 651 of record JBDGUY010000285.1, on the reverse strand, counting down.
AGAGGCGAAGGAATACCCGAAATTTCGCGTCGATGGCCAGTTCCGGCTGCGCTTCGAGGCGGATGGCCGAACCGCAGGAGTATCGCCCGACTTCGCCGTACTGTCGCGCATCCGGCTGGGTGGTGGTGTCCGGCTCGCCGACTGGATCGATGTGTACGGCCAGTTCCAGGATGCGCGGGCGTGGGGAATCGAAACGAATACGCTCACCGACGCGAGCGCCGACCTGATGGATATGCACCAGGTGTACGCCGTGCTCGGAAGCCGTCCTTCGTTCAAGGCCAAGCTCGGCAGGCAGGAGGTGAACCTCGGCGACCAGCGGCTCGTCGGCGCCGTGGCCTGGACGAATACCGGCCGGTCCTTCGACGGGGCCCGGCTGTCCGGTGAGGCAGGCCAATTCAACTGGTCGACGTTCTGGATGAACGTACGCGAGCGTGACTCATTGCTGGTCATAGGCCTCCACCCGCAACTCAACCAGGGCGTCAACGACGACGGCTGGCTGATCGGGGGATTCGGCTCGACCGCTCTCGGCGACGTCAACGCCGAGCTCACGTTTCTCGTCGATCGCTACGCGGCTACCGAGGAGTCGTACACTACGAACCTGCGCTTTCACAGGGGCCCGAAGGGACTGCTGTTCGACGCCGCAGGCGCGTA
>JBDGUY010000284.1:0-2433 GCA_039585935.1 Gemmatimonadota bacterium | reverse complement strand
CATTTCGTGTGTCTCGCTCCGGTCCGGCACGCGGCCGAATTCGTCGAGCAACAAGCCGTTGACCGTCCGATGCTCGAGTACTGGAAAATCGGTGTCGAACAGCTGGTTGATCTCCTTCAGATCCGTGCCGCCATCCGCGAGGATCTCGTCCCGGCCGACGTGAACGATGGAATCGTCGGGAATGTCCAGTTCGTCGGTGATTTCGCCGACGAGCTCTTCCAGGATGTCCTCCAGAGTGACGATTCCGTCGGTGCCTCCATGCTCGTCGACGACGATTCCCAGGTGAATCCGTCGCGACCTGAAATCTGCGAGCAATTGGACCAGAGAGACGGAATGCGGCACGAAGAACGGCTCACGTGCCAGCGTACCGAGTTTCGCTTCGTGTCGCCCCGCGATCAGCGCCTCGAAGGCATCCCGCACGTAGAGCACTCCGGTCATGTCGTCCAGGGATCCGCCATACACCGGTATGCGACTGTAGGGAACGTCGCTCAACTCGGTCGCGATTTCGCCCAGCTTGCGCTCCGCAGGCCACGCGAAGATCTCAGTGCGTGGAGTCATGACCTCCCAGGCACGCGTCGCGTCCAGAGCGAAAGCTCGCTCGATCAACTCCCGTTCGTGTTCCTCGATCGCCCCGGCTTCGTGGCCCAGCAGCGTCAGCGCCCGGATCTCCGATTCGGTAACACTGGGAATCGTCCTGCTGTTCGGCAGGACGAGCCTGCTGATGGCCTCGAACGGCAGGACGATCGGCAGTGCCAGGCGGGTCAGCCACAGAAACACCGGGGCAGTAAGGAGCGATAGCTTCAGGGCGTGCGCCGCGGCGTACGTCTTCGGGATGATCTCGCCAAAGAACAGAACGAGCAGCGTCATACCGCCGGTAGCGATTCCGACTCCAGCCGAGCCGAACGCCTCGGTGGCCGCATAGGTGGCGATCGAAGCGGCCCCGATGTTCACGACGTTGTTGCCGATCAACAGAGTGACGAGCAACCGCTCGGGGTTGGACTTCAAGCGCTTCAGTGCCTGCGCGCCCCGCACACCTTCTGCTGCAAGGGCTTCCGCCCTCGTAAACGGAACCGAAAACAGGGCGATTTCAGATCCGGAAAACACTCCGGAGAGGAGCACGAGGAAGCCGAGCAGGACGAGAATGCCGATGCTCATCGGCTGGATCCGTGTCGCTTGATTCTCACGTCAGAACCGACGCGATCAATTCAGCGACGAGATCGTCCGCCGTCCGTCCGGCTGCCTCCGCCTCGAATCCTGGAACCACCCGATGGCGGAGCACGTCCGGGGCAATCGCCCTGACGTCTTCCAGGTCGGGAGCGGCTCGCCCGTGCAGCGCCGCCCGCGACTTGGCGCCAAGTACCAGGTACTGGGAGGCCCGCGGGCCGGCGCCCCAGGCGACCATCTCCCTGATGAATCCGGGAGCGTCCTGGTCATCCGGCCGCGTCGAGCGTGCCAGTCGCACGGCCGCCTGGACCACGGATGGGGGAACAGGGACTCGCCTGACGAGCTCCTGGAATTCCGACAATCGCTCGCCGTCCATTACAGGCTCGAGGGGCTCCGGCAATCCGGCGGTCGTCATCGACGCGACGTCAGCCTCTTCTTCGAAACTCGGATAGGTAATCCGCAACTCCAGCATGAACCGGTCGAGCTGTGCCTCCGGCAACGGATAGGTACCCTCGTGCTCGATCGGATTCTGGGTCGCAAGCACGAAGAACGGCCGATCGAGGGCAAACGTCTCGTTCCCGACCGTTACCTCTCCTTCCTGCATCGCCTGGAGCAATGCGGCCTGCGTCTTCGGCGGTGTTCGGTTGATCTCGTCCGCCAGGATCACGTTCGCGAAGATCGGCCCGGGAATGAAGCGGAACACCCTTCTCCCGGAATCTGGGTCCTCGTCCATAACCTCCGTTCCCGTTATGTCGGACGGCATCAGATCCGGAGTGAATTGAATCCGATGAAACGGGAGCTTCAGGGTTTCGGCGAGGGTCGCGATGAGTGTGGTTTTCGCCAGCCCGGGGACTCCGACCACGAGGGCGTGCCCGCCCGCGAGCAGGGCGACGAGGAGCTTTTCGACGACATGCGTCTGTCCCACGATTCGCCTGGCGATCTGTGTCTCCAGTCGGGCGCGGGTCTCGGTGAGTTGCTCCAGAAGCTGGATGTCTCCACCGCCCTGAGTCCCGGTCTCTGCCCCTGTCAGCATCCCCGCATCCACCTCGCGTGTCGTGGTTCGTGTCCGGGCGGCCTGCCCGGTTGAGTTGACCCGTTCGGTGAAAGCGTAGATGGGACAGTCGCCGCGCGTCAAGAACACGACCTTGCATTCAATTTCACAAGCGGGTATAGTCGCGGCGGCCGTCACCGGGAGTCGAGCTTGGTGCAGCAATCGGAGGAGCGCCAGAAGCGCACTCTGACCCAGTTGGGTCGCTACAGCGGGCACGG
>JBDGUY010000283.1:0-2860 GCA_039585935.1 Gemmatimonadota bacterium | reverse complement strand
CGAAGCCGTTTGCGAGAACATGGGCTGCTGGATGGACATAGCGGCCGAGGGGGAGAGCGAAGTCATCCAGGTCAAGGTGGACGACGGATTGATCGTCTTCCCGGTGAGCGCGCAGGGTAAACGGGCGCGAGTGGAAGGCCTGGTAGAGAAGCTGGAGCTTACCTACGAGGAAGCCCTGGAAGCCGCCAAACACAGGGCCGAAGAGCAGGGCGAGGAATTTGATCCCGACTCGGTTACGGGTCCGGTCACCACATACCGTATTCGGGGAATCGGCGCGATTATCGCCGGGTAGTCACTCGCCGCGCACCGCGGCACTCTCGGATGTGCACGATCGAGAAGAGCGCACGTCCCGCCACGGCGAGGCGTGCGCTTCTTGTATGGTCCGCCAAAGCGGGCGGAACTAGTTGGCCATCTTCACGGCGGCGATCTGCTTTACGTTCTCCAGATCGTGCTTCGTTCTAACCTCCACGCGCACGGCCCGGCCTTCCGCGTACTTCCGCGAGGTGTCTATCATGGCCAGCACGTCATCGGGCAGATGCGCTGCATGGGCCGCCTGAACAGCCTTCTCTCCCAGGGCGAATCCCGCCACGAAGTAGTCCTCGCACGGCGTCAGGTAGACGACTGCCCGCTTCTTCTGTTTCAGCCTCAGCGCCCAGCCCCATTCCTTGCCCGAGAATACCCAGCTCTCGTCCAGCGGAGGGAATTCCGACGCAACGTGGTCCACCAGTCGGGTCCACAGCTCGCCGGCATCACCGAGCACGGCGTAAAGATCATCTTCGTCGGGCAGCTTCGACCGATCGTCAAACGCGCTCAGAGCCATCGCTGCCTCGCCACGTGTCCGGTCCGCCTAGTCTGCGCCGCGCAGCGTCTGCGGCATGTCGGCCAGCACGTAGCCCATGACGGCCAGCATGGCTACCGCCTTCTGGAAGTCGATCTTCTCGATCTTGTCGATGGTATCGGCCTCCGTATGGTGATAGTCGAAGTAGTGCTCCCCGACGGTCCGCAGCGCGAGGCCCGGCACGCCCTCGCGCATGATGGGGCCGATGTCAGCACCCCCTCCACCGGACGTGACCTGGCCCGCCTCGATTCCATCAAGCAGACGGCCTATCTGGCTCACCAATTCCAACGCCCGAGCCTGGACCGGATCCTCCTCACTGCCGCCACCGGGCACCGTGACGCCGAAACCAACCGGCCGCTCGTTCCCACCATCCATCTCGATGGCCGCCACGTGGGATAGCACGTCGTCCCCCAGCGAGTCCCGGTACGCCACACCGCCGCGCAGGCCATTTTCCTCGTTGGTCCAGCCTACTACGCGCAGTGTGCGGCGCGGCCGCAGGCCCAGCTTCCTCACCAGAGTCACCGCGTGCCAGGCCGCGAGCACCCCGGCACCGTCGTCATGCGCACCGTGCCCGACATCCCAGGAGTCGTAGTGGCCACCCATGACCACCACCTCGTCTGGCAGCTCGCTACCCGTCACCTCCGCCATCACATTGGCGGACTCCGCGTCGGGCAGCATCTCCGCTTCCATGTAGAGGTGTACTGTGAGGTTGTGCCCGGCCTCCACCATGGCCTTCATCCACTCCGAGTCCTCCACGGTAACCGCGGCAGCCGGGATGCGAGGAGCATCGTCCGCGTAGCTCAGAGCTCCGGTGTGGGGCGTGTACAGACTGCGGCCCGTGGCCGAGCGCACCAGCACCGCCGCCGCCCCGAGTCTCGCGGCCGCGGAGGCGCCGCCGCCGCGGTACTGCACGGTGCGGCCGTAACCCTCCCAGGGTACCGCGTAGAGAACGATCCTTCCTTCCACGGCCTCGCGGCCCAGTGCCTCCAGCTCGTCGAAGGAACCCACCACCACCACTTGGGCCTCGATTCCGTCAGGCCCGGTGCCGACGCTGTTCCCCAGCCCGAGCATGGCCAGCTCGCGCTCCACTGGCGCCACTACGCTCGCATGCTCTCTGCCGCGGACCCAGTGCGGAACCATGACCGGCTGCAGGGCGATGTTGTCGAGCCCCTCTGTCCGCATGGTCTCTTCCGCCCAGGCGATGGCTTTCTCCAGCCCTTCCGAGCCGCTGAGCCGGTGGCCGATCTGCGTGGTAAGGTGGACCAGCTTTTCCCAGCCCTCGTCGTCCGTGAGCGCGGCGCCGATCAGCTGCGCCGCCACGTCCCGATACTGATCGGTGAGTGAGGCCGGTGTCTCCGGCCAGGACGACTCCTGGCCGCGGAGCGCCGCTGTATTCAGAGCGGCGACGATGAGTGCAGCGCAAAAGGTGCGTACGAACGCGGGATATGCTATCGCCGTGCGGATGGCTCTGTGCATCGCCTGGACCGGTGGTTCACTGATGGTGCCGGATGCGAATCGGGCTCTCCGAGGAGCGGAGAGCCCGGAACGGCGAATCTGCACCCGCCAATGGACGACGGCAAACGATCACACGGCTGGCTTCTCCGCCGTCATCATCACGGCCTTGACCCCGAACGCCTCTGCCGCATCAGCCGTAGAGTCCTTGCGAAAACGGAAGCCCTGTACCGGGGCCGAGCGGACCCGCGTGAAGCCCGTTTCTTCCAGCAGCCGGAACATCTCTCCTTCCAGGAGAGCGCCTCCGATTCAGCTGGCCCACAGCTTGGGATCGTTGACGATCGATTGAGAAAGCTGCTTCGCGCTCACGATGTCCGTGATCGACATGCGCCCGCCTGGTCGCAGAACCCGGAACATCTCCTCGACGACCTTTCGCTTGCGGAACGACAGGTTGACCACCCCGTTGGAGATGATTGCGTCGATCGTCTCATCCGGGACGGGGATGTCCTCCATGCGTCCTTCGTGGCACTCCATCGTCGTCCCGGTCGCTGCCGCGTGCGCCTGCGCTTT
>JBDGUY010000282.1:0-2440 GCA_039585935.1 Gemmatimonadota bacterium | reverse complement strand
GTCTATCTTCGCGATCGGAGCGCCTCGCCCGACGCGATCGCCCTTCTCGGTGAAAAACCTGACCAGCCGTCCTCCCTCTTCGGCGCTGACCGTGATATCGTGCTCGGCTTCGGCTTCGCCGGTGATCCGGACGAAGGCGTTGAACTCACCCGACTCGACTCGCGTGGCTTCCACATTGACGACCTTCACGTACGCCTCAGCTGCTTCCGCTGAGTCCTCCGAGGCGCCTGCCGACTCTGAGCCGCAGCCAGCGAGCAGAGGAAACAGCCCGACCACCAGGCTCGCCAGCGCTGCGGTTCGAAGCGACGGGTACCGTACATGTATATTCATCGCGAGCTCTCCATTTCCGCTTCGGGCACGTAGGGAGGCGGGGCCTCGCCCGGATCTTCCACCATCTGCGCCACCACGGGGTCGACTGCTGGAACGGATCCGATTGCATAGTCCAGCCGCGCCTTGGCGACGAGATAGTCGTAGACAGCCTCGGCGTAGTTCAGCTCCGATTCCCGAAGCGACACCTCGGCTTCTGTCACCTCCAGGCGGGTCTTCGTGCCGGCGAGATACTCCCGGGTCACGATGTCGAACCCGCGCTGGGCCTGGTTGACGGCGGTCCGTTGGGCAAATGCCCGGGCCCTCGCCTCCAGCAGCTGGTCGAGTGTGCTTCGAACGTCGTTTTCAGCCCGCTGATTGAGATCGGCGAGCTGTTCCTCGACCTGCCGGACGGCTATCTGCCGCTGCTCGACCCGGGTCCACCGCCTCAGTCCGGAGAAGATCGGGACGTTAACCTGAAGGCCGACGGAGGATGACGTGGCTCGCCCGCCGGCTACACCGAAGAAATTCAGGCTGCCGTTCTCCTGGGCGAATACGTTGTAGTTGAGGAAAGCATTGAGGGTCGGAAACAGCTCGGCGCGCTGGACCTTTACTCTGGCTTCCTCGAGCTCCTTCTGCAGTTCTACCTGCCTAAGATCCGAGCGCTGGCTTTGCGCCAATGCAAAGAGCGAATCGGAATCGGCTGCTTCGACATCGCCCGTTCCCGTGAATTCGAGGATCAGCCGATTCGCATCATCGTTCGCAGCGATCGATTCGAGATCGATGGCGGCCAGACTTCCCGCTGCGCCCGCCTGCTCCACGCTCGGCAGACCCATCTCGATCGCCAGAACCCGCTCGGCTTCCCTCACCGCGTTGGCCGTACGCCTGAGATTCGGCGCGATGTTCGCCAGCTGGACCTCGAGGCGCAGTACGTCGTAATCGCTGGCCAGCCCCGCCCGATTGAGAGCGCTCGTCTCCTCCAGCGTGCCGAGGGTCCGCTCGACGCTGTTCAGGGTCACACGGTGACCTTCGCGGGCGACCAGCACGTTGAGGTACGCGATCCGCACGTTCGTGGCTATCGCCTGGGCGGATCCACGCAGCACCTCTCTCTGGTAGCCGCGAAATTGGCCTGCGGTACTCACTCCAGTGAACAGGGCTGCGTCGAACAGCGGCTGATTCAGGGTGATTCCCGCCGTCCACACGTTGTCGGCGCCGAACTGCACCGCAACGAGGGAGTCGGGAGGGAGACTGGGATCGATGATCGAACCGGGCAGGTACGTCGAGGGAACCTGGATATTCCGTTGATAGCCGACGCTGCCGTCGATCTCGGGAGCCAGGCTGCCGTAGGCTTCCTTCACCTGCTTTTCAGCCGTCGCCAGGTCGAGCCGCGAGACCTGCAGGGCGCGGTTGTTACGCAGCGCGATTTCCACTGCTCGATCGATGTCCCAGATCTGATCGGGCTCTGGGAGCCTGGCCTGCTCGATGTCGACCCCCAGTGCTTCGGCCCGGGCCGAGGTAGAGTCCTGGCCGGCGGCGGGCACGGCTGACCACCCGGTCCACAGCAGGAGAATGAGAGCCGTCGCCAGGGGCCTCATTGGATTGCCTCCGCTGCGCCTGTCGAGGCTGGCTCCAGCCCGACCCGTATCAGCTCCCGAAACTCCTTGAACAACGCCAGCGTGGCTTCCGGCTGGCCGCAATCGCCACCGCACAGGCCGAGATCGTCAAGCATCCCGGCAGGATCGCAAGCCATGAAGATCGTCACGAGACCGTGCACGACGGACCACAAGAACAGGACGACGACATCCGGATCCGCCTGGCGAATCGCCCCGGATTCCATCGCTTCGACGACCGACTCGCGAAGCACGACATAGCCGCCCTGGCCGGGAACGTCGTTGATCGCCCGGGGCTGCTCGGGGCGGATCGCGAAAATGATCTTGAAGTACTGCCGATTCCGAAGCGCGAACTGGATGTAGGCCTCTCCGAGTGCAGCGACCCGCTCCATGGAGCCCCGCGGAAGATTCTCGACGGCCCTGCGCAGGTATTCCTCGGAGCGCTGGAAACCGTGCTGAACGACCCTGTCCACCAGGGCTTCCTTGTTGTCGAAGTAGTGGTACAGGGCAGTGGCGCTCAGGCC
>JBDGUY010000281.1:0-2447 GCA_039585935.1 Gemmatimonadota bacterium | reverse complement strand
GTCGCGCCTGCCGCGCCGTGTCACGGTTGTGCGGCGAACCGGGATGAAGCGCTGATCCAGCTTGGAATCAGCCCTGGCCGGTTCGACTACCTCGTCGCCCTCGCCGGGAATCCGAACACCGGAAAGAGCACGATCTTCAATTCCCTCACCGGGCTCCGGCAGCACACTGGGAACTGGCCGGGGAAGACCGTCGCCCGCGCGGACGGCGGCTATCAGCATGCCGATCACCGGTTCAAGCTTGTCGATCTTCCCGGGACGTATTCCCTCCAGGCCGGGAGTCCGGACGAAGAAGTAGCGCGCGACTTCATCCTGTTCGGGCAGCCGGACGTCACGGTCGTAGTCGTCGATGCGACACGGCTGGAGCGAAATCTCAACCTCGTCCTGCAGATCCTCGAGATCACGGATCGAGTGGTCGTCGATCTGAACCTGGTCGATGAGGCGCGGCGGCACGGAATCGCGATCGACGAGCGGAAGCTGGCAGCCGAGCTCGGAGTCCCGGTGGTGCCCACCGTGGCCCGCAGCGGCGAGGGAATACCCGAGCTGCGTGAGGCGGTCTACCGGGTGGCGAACGGCGAGACGGTCACGCAGCCGTATCGAATCACCGACTACCCGCCGGAGTTGGAGACCGCCGTACACGAGCTGGTTCCGCTCATCGAGGAGACATATCCCGAGCTGCCCAATGCGCGCTGGGTAGCGCTCCGACTGCTCAACAAGGACGAACGCGTCGAGGACGCGGTACGTTCGGGCGAGATCGGTCTCCTGGCTGCCGATGCGGCGGCAGCAGCCACCGGCCTGTCGACTGGGCGCGGTGGATCGAGACCGGAAGTGGAGAGCATCAGCCATGCGACCGAGGGTTCGCTCGCGCTGGCCGAGGGCAGTGTCGAGCCGGCATCCCCCGGGGAAGCGATTCTCAGGAGGACCGAACAGTTGCGCTGGCAGCTCAGCCCCGACTACCACGACGCCCTGACCCGTCGGTTCTTCGAGGCCGCGCATGAGATCGCTGAAGGCGCTTCCGCGACCGGTCTCCGGAAGGCGAAGTTCGATCTCGATCGCACGCTGGACAGGATCTTTACGAATCGCTGGTTGGGCTTCCCGCTCATGCTGCTCATGCTGGCCGCCGTGTTCTGGATTACGATCGCCGGGGCCAACGTGCCGTCGCGCATGCTGGGCGTGCTGCTCATCGACACCCTGCACCCGATTCTCAGCAACTTCGGGGCGACGATCGGGCTTCCGGGGTGGCTGAACGGGCTGCTGTTCGACGGCGTCTACCTGGCCACGGCCTGGGTGATCGCCGTCATGCTGCCGCCAATGGCGATCTTCTTCCCCCTGTTCACGCTCCTGGAGGACTTCGGTTATCTCCCGCGGGTAGCGTTCAATCTGGATAGCCTGTTCCGCAGGGCGGGGGCACACGGGAAGCAGGCGTTGACCATGTGCATGGGATTCGGGTGCAACGCGGCCGGCGTGGTCGCGACGCGGGTGATCGACAGCCCGCGAGAGCGGTTGATCGCGATCATCACCAACAACTTCTCGCTGTGCAACGGGCGCTGGCCGACACAGATTCTGATCGCCACGATCTTCATCGGCGCACTGGCGCCGGCCCATCTGGCGGGTCTCGTATCCGCCACCGCCGTGGTCGGCATCGCTCTGCTGGGGATCTTCTCGATGTTCCTGACGTCCTGGTTCCTGTCGCGCACGATGCTACGTGGCGAAGCGACTACGTTCAGCCTCGAGCTCCCGCCCTACAGGCCCCCTCGGATTCTCCAGACGCTGTACACGTCGCTGATCGACCGCACCCTCATCGTCCTGTGGCGGGCCATCGTGTTCGCGGCGCCGGCCGGAGCCGTGATCTGGCTGGTCGCCAACGTGTCGATCGGTGACGCGAGTATTGCCGAGCACTTCATCTCGTGGAGCGACCCGTTCGGGCTCCTGATCGGATTGAACGGAGTCATTCTGCTGGCCTACATCGTGGCGATCCCGGCGAACGAGATCGTGATTCCCACCGTCCTGATGCTGACGGTGCTGACATCGGCCACGGTAGCGGGTGTTGGAGAAGGAGCCGGCGTGATGTTCGAGCTGGAATCTGCCGCGAGCATGGGTACGCTGCTGCGGACCGCGGGGTGGACGACACTCACCGGCGTGAACCTCATGCTGTTCAGCCTGCTCCACAATCCGTGCTCCACCACGCTGTACACGATCTACAAGGAGACCGGAAGCGCGAGGTGGACCGCGGTGTCCGCGCTGCTTCCCCTCGCGATGGGCTTCGCGGTGTGCTTCGTGGTGGCCCAGGTGTGGCGGATCGTGGGCTGATCCGTAAGAGGGCCGTGTGCTCCGGAAGGATGGCGCCCGGCCGAGACCGGGCGCCGGACGAATGGGCCTGAAGCCGATCGTCAGTCCGCCCCGGGAGTCACGCGCAATCCATCTGCCCGGTAATCGTTTCCTCCGAGAAT
>JBDGUY010000280.1:0-2451 GCA_039585935.1 Gemmatimonadota bacterium | reverse complement strand
GGGACTCTTCGCGTCGACAGTGCAGGCGACACGGTCGCGGTCAGCGGATACTCCGTGGGAGAGGTCTGCGCACTCGGCGATTCTCCGGTCGCGAGGACCGATGAGGTCGTGTTCAACAATGGAAATCCGGGCGGGGCGCCGGGGGCAGGCGTCGCGAGAGACCTCCGGCTCGAGGCGGTTCCGATCCGCGCAGACACGATCGAATTCGGCTCGTTCGAGGACGTCGGTTTCAGCTGGACCGACCGGAGCGTCGCCAACAACTTCACGTACAGCTACGCGGTCACGGCCGTCGACCTGAATTCGGCCTATTCGGGCCCCGTTTCACAGGAATCGGACATCACCCCGCAGCACGTGGTGCCGCGCAGCGAAGCAGGTGTCGACAGGCCGATCCACACCGTGCCCGACCCTTACCTCGGCGGCAGCGCCTACGACCTGTCGCCCCGGTACCGCCAGATCATGTTCGTCAACCTCCCGTCCCAGGCCACCGTTCGGATCTACTCGCTCGGCGGACACCTCATCCGCCAGCTCGAGCACAATGACGCCAGCGGCGGAGGACGACTCGCGTGGGACCTGCGAGACGGGACCAATTACCACGTGTCCAGCGGCGTGTATTTCTTTCACGTCGTGACGCCCGATGGCGCCGAGAGCGTCGGCAAGTTCACGATCGTCATGGGCACCACCTGGCCGTAGCCGTCTTCTCATGACTCCGTCAGGACACGCCTCGAGGATCCCCGAAAGTGAACAACGGCCGAGATTCGGGGTTCTGAGGCGGGTCTATCATTCGCATTCCAGGAGGGCCTCGACCCGGATGACGAACTCGAATCGCCGCAGAACACGGCCGCGCGGACTGACATCTGTCGCGCCATATCTGACGCTTCTCGCGCTCAGTTCGGGCTGCTCGGGCTCCGATCCCATCTCCCCCGAGCGCCGGCTGGCAGGTCGCTACGAAGCGATCATCTGGACGATCTCCAGCGTCAACGGCACGATCGACATGCTGGCGGAGGGCAGCCACCTGTGGATCGAGTTGAAGGCCGACGGCACGACCGACGGCGAGTTCTTCACGCCCGAGGGAGCGGCCCCGCAGCCACAGGAGCGCAGGGTCAGCATGGAGGGCGCCTGGAGCGTGACCGGGGAGGATGTGGTTACGTTCGTGATGGAAGGCGACACCTACGTGCAACTGGTGGAATGGCAATTCGGAGCCGACAAACTGGAGAACGTGTTTTCGGTCGGCGGATACACGACAACGACGATTCTCAGACGCTGAACATGGACAGAGGTTACCAGATGATGATCGATCGACACACAGCCGGAGTTGCAGCGGGCCGGAATAGAGTCCTGCTGACGGCCGTCACGATTCTCCTCGCCGTCGGCTCCTGGACGCCGCTCACGGCGCAGGACGCGGACACCCCGAAGCCGTGCACGGCGGACGAGCACGAGCACTTCGACTTCTGGCTCGGCAGCTGGGAAGTCAAAACAGAAGACGGCCAGGTCGCGGGCAGCAACACGATCTCGAAGGACCACGGCGGCTGCGTGCTGCGCGAAGAGTGGCAGGGACTGGGCGGTGGCACCGGCGAGAGTTTCAACGTGTATGATCCGGTCCGCGATACGTGGCACCAGACATGGGTGGATCACCAGGGACGGCTCTTGATGCTGGACGGCGGCATCGATTCACGCGGCCGGATGGTCCTGCGCGGTGAACGTCCGGGCAAGGACGGACTCATGGTCACCGACGAGATCACCTGGGAGCCACGCGACGACGGCACCGTGCTGCAGGTCTGGTCCGTGTCGACCGACGCCGGCGCCACGTGGAGAGAGCTGTTCCGCGGCACTTACCACAAGAAGCCCGAATTCTAGCCGAAGACCGCCCGCCGGTGTGCTAGCCGGCCACGGTCCCCATCGCCTCGTGAAGCAGCCGGCCGGCCAGCACGGCCGTCCGGTCTCCCTCATCCCGTGCTGGCAGACACTCCACGACATCCATTCCGACCAGCGCCCAGCCCGATTCCTGAATCAGTTCGATGACCTGGCGCGGGTTCAGACCGCCGGGAACCGGGTGTGCCACGCCCGGCGCAAACGCGGGATCGAACACGTCCAGGTCCACCGTCAGCCACACCCGGGCCCCCGGCCGGAGAATGTCCGGCAGATCCCCGGACTCGAGAATCGATCCTCCTCCAACGTCCCGTGCCTCGACGATTGCCAGTCGACCCGGGAATCTCCGGGCGACTTCCGCCTGTGCGTGGTTCAGGGTGCGCACGCCGATCTGGGTGACGGTCGAGATGTGTTGCATGTCCAGCAGTCGGGCCGCCACGCAGGCGTGCGACCAGCGGTCACCTCGATACTCGGGATACAGGTCGGGGTGTGCATCCAGCTGGACGACGTGGATCTGCTCCCCCAGCACCTCCGTGGCGGCACCCAGCGGCATCGTGACGCCGTGGTCGCCGCCAGCAGCGAACA
>JBDGUY010000279.1:0-2454 GCA_039585935.1 Gemmatimonadota bacterium | reverse complement strand
GGGACCGGGGCACTCTCGAACTCGACCCACCCCTGCAGGGCGGTTTCTGGTATGCGCACGCGGGTCCTGCGGTCTTGTCCCACCACAGGCGCACCCTGGTTCCGCGCTCGGGTCGCCTCACACTCGACAGCAGATTCGCGACCGACTGGATTCGACTAGAAGCGAGTGAAGGAGGGGGTGAAGTTGCATTGGCAGGACCTTCTTGGGATCGGACGTGGGATGCACCCGTGTTCTCGGCGAGCGAAGGCACCGTGGTCACCGCCTTCGACTCACTGCCGGACGATCCGTTCGGGCAGTTGGGTGCCGCCGGCGTCGAGATCAACTGGGAGACGATCGGTGGCAATCGAGTCGTCGTGGATGCTGGAGACGGTCGCTTCGTCTGGTATGAGCATCTCCGAGAGGGCAGTGTCGAGGTCGCCGAGGGAGACCGGGTGCAGCGTGGCCAGCGCATTGGCTCCATCGGGAACTCCGGAAACAGCAGCCGCCCGCACCTTCACTTCGAAGTGACGGATTCCCCCGTCCTCGGCCATGGCGAAGGTCTCCCCTACCATCTTCGCTGCTTCGAATTGGCGCATCGCGTTGCTCCGGCACCCGACTGGGACGCCATCGCCGAGGGGAGTCCGTCGGAGATCGGTCTCCAGCTGACGCTCCCAATCGCGCGCCGTGCACTCCGTTACCGGGAGCTCCCGCTCGGCGGCGCGGTCGTGATGTTCCCGCAAGACTGTCCCGGTTCATCGGGTGCGTCCGGCCGTGTTGGCACAGACTCCTGACAAGGAATAGCTGCTGTCCGCGTATGCTCTGCGGGCAGCTCGCTGCGTTCGCTGGCGAACGCGAAGCTGCGGCAGCAGAATTCCAAGTCGTTAGAGCGACGGCAACATCTACTCTAAGAGGAACTCCATTGCGAAGTCTTCGCACCTCGTATCTGGTTCTCCTGACCCTCGGCCTCAGCCTGTCGGCGTGTACCGATGCTTCAGCACCGAGCTCGGACGTTGTTGTATCGGACAGCGCGGGCGTGAAGTTGGTGCACATCAGCGAGTCCGAGATTACGCGCGCGCCGCCGGTCGCGTTGGACGAAGTGGTCCGAATCGGAACTCTCGACGGACCAGAAGAGACGCAGTTCTTCCAGATCGTCGATGCTGTCGAAGTGGGACGAGAGATCTACATCCTCGATCGCGGGAATCACGCAGTTCGAGTATTCGGTACGGACGGACAGTTTCTGCGGGCGTTTGGCGGAGAGGGCGACGGTCCGGGTGAATTCATGCGACCGTCGAGTATCGCGATCATCCGCGACACGGTCTCGGTGATCGGAGCGCGCCTGACGATGCTGGATCGCCAGGGCAACGTTCTGGCCACGGGTCCGGGGCGCGTGTTCGCGGATACCGGATATCTCAGCCACACTCTGGCTACGAACAAGGCGTGGATGGGGACCTGGATCACACAGAAATTCCAGCAAGTGCCGCGCGGCTCACCGTTCCGCGACATCGCCACGGTGTACCAGGTCGATCCACTCGGCGCGGCTCTCGGTCCTTCTCTGTTTTCCTACGAACTGGCGGAAGCGCGGCTAGCAGGCGAGGCCGGGTGGCATATCAACCCGTACTTCCAAGCCAGTCCGACTCATGCCATCGGTCCTGATGGGAACATCTACTTCACACCAGGCGACGCTTACCTGATCGACGTGATCGATGGCGGAACGGGACGATTGGTGCGACGGATTAAGGGCGACCTTTCCCTGCTGCCGGTGACCGATGAACTCGTCGAACGGGCTCTCCAGGCCGAGCGCGACCAGTATGCGGACTATCCCCCTGGATCCGAGATGTCGATGTACGCGGCGGTCATCGATCAGAAAGCCGGTCTCGAGAGTCCGCCCACCCTTCCTGTATTCGGCTGGATGTACGTATCTGAGTCAGGGTGGCTGCTCGCTCTTCGTCAGGATCTCGACGAGGATCCAGTGAATTCGGGAAACGAGTCCGTGTGGGATCTCTTCGACCCCGACGGGGAACTCAGAGGACGCTTGAGGCTCTCGCCCGAACACCGCGTGCTTGCACTCACAGATGACGGTCTGCTGGCTGTGCTCCGGGACGACATGGATGTGCAGAGTCTCGTGAGGTATCGATTCGTGCTCAAGAACGCTCTCTAACACGCGCGTGGAGCAGACGCGGTGAACAGATTGGGAAGGGAACAGAACACCTCAGCGCGCAGCTCAGGCGCTGACCGGTTAGATCGCTCGACGACGGGGGGCGATCCCAGCCCGAGAGGCGCATGACTAGGAAAACTGGACTACGTCGGTACCTGGCCGAATTCGTCGTCGTATTCGTCGGCGTCGTTCTTGCCTTCGCGGTTGAGAACCTGCGCGAAGATCTGAACGAGCGAGCCGTCGGTGACGAGTATCTCGCCGGCTTTAGCCAAGATCTCGCCGCTGACCTGGAGATGCTTCAGGCTCAGTACGAGGCGCGC
>JBDGUY010000278.1:0-4013 GCA_039585935.1 Gemmatimonadota bacterium | reverse complement strand
AATCGTGTCCTCGACGTGGCAGCGAGGTACGGAAGAGTGTTCGTCGCCGACGGGCATGCGAAGAAGATCAGGGTGTTCGAGCAGAACACCTGGCGTGAAATGGAGTCGATTCCCCCCGCCGGTGCCCCTGACTCGGCAGCCCTGGGCTTTCCCATCGGGGTTTACGCGGAGCGGGACAAGGTATACGTGAACGACTTCGGCACCTGGACGTCACGCGCCTACAGCCTCGACGGCGAACTGCTGCTGCAAGTCGGAACGCTGGGAGACCAGCCGGGGACACTATTCCGCCCCAAGCACCTGGCAGTGGATCGCGACGGACTGTGGTATATCGTCGATGCCGCATTCGAGAATGTCCAGATCTTCAACGAAGGCCGGGAGATGCTGATGGACTTCGGCGGGCCATACCGGGGCCCCGGCGGCATGATCCTGCCGAGTGGAATCACCGTTGACTACGAGAACACGGCATTCTTCGAGGAGTTCGTGGCGGACGGGCTGCAATTGGAGTACCTGATCTGGGTGACGAACCAGTTCGGACCGGAGCTGGTCAGCGTCTACGGACGGGTACACCCGGTCAACTGAGATGCGAATCCCGCATCGTACCTGGACCTTCGTGCTCGCCTGCGGGATCGCGCTGGCCGGCTGCGGGTCCGCGGCCAAGACCTTTCTCGACCTGCCGGAGCCGGGACCGGAGCAGGAAGCCGACGAACAGACGCAGTCGCAGTCCGAGGCTCAGAATCTGCCCGTGGGGCTCGAGTTCTTCGAAGTCGTGGTACCCGCCCCGATCGAGGCTATCGAGGACCGGGACAGCGTCCTCGCGCTTCTGCCGCGAGATTCGGCGGGCGCGATCGACTGGATTGCGGCGGTTCGGCTCGACGTGATACGGCCACGCCGCGGCCCGCCGGATGAGACGGTCCAGATCGGAGACGTCTACGCCTTCGGATACGACTTCTTCTGGAAGGCCGAGGATCCCTCTCTCGATGCCTGGTTTCCACACTCGTCACACGTCGAGTGGTCCGCATGCGGACAATGCCACCCGTCGATCTTTCCGTACCGGGGCGAACCCGTGACCATGTCGGCGATCAACGAAGGCGAGGCATGCGGGCGCTGCCACGGTCCCGTCGCGTTCGCCGTGCCCGTGTGCGAACGGTGTCACACCAACGTCGAAATGCCAGCCGGGAGAATAGAGCCTTCGGTTCCGCCGGACATGGTCATCCCCCGGTCTGAAGATAATGGCGGCGCGAGCCGGGAGTCCTTTCCCGAGTCTCGTTTCTCGCACTTCGTCCACCGAATCCGTTATCGGTGCAGTGCCTGTCACCCGGAGCCCTTCGCCTCCCGCCTCGGTGCGTCCCGGATCTCCATGACCGAAATGCAGAGTGGAGCGACCTGCGGGAGTTGCCACAACGGCGGCGACGCCTTTGCCGTCACGGATTGCACGCGGTGCCACTACCGCGATGCGGACGACTCCGGATAGGCACGTTCATGCTGCCCCGATTCGGGATCGTCGTCGCCCTCCCTGCTTCCTTCCGAGTCCAGACTGGAAGCCTCAACGCTGATTTTCGCGGCCGGTGGAATGGGTCAGACCGATCTCAGACCAACACCTGGGGGGAGTTTCGAGAGTGGGTTGCCGTCTCGTTCCGAGGCTGGTTGTTCTCCAGTAACGACATCCAATTCGATGGGGTACTGCATCCCGGAATCAACCAGACGCGCGAGGCGACGGGTGAGTTGAGCGACAGCGGGAAAGGCTACTTTCTGGATGGACGGCTGGGGTTCGTTTTCCGTCCCGGACAGCGCCTGAATGGAAAGCTGTCGCTCTTTTCTGTACGACAGGACAGGACCAACCCGTTCGGATTGCAGTCCGACGGCACCACGTTTGGCGCGAACGCCGTCCTGAATCTGGAGAACCCGTACTTCCCCATTGAGGTAACGGGCCGTGTTCGTCGATATGACAGGAACTCCGTGACGACAGCGGGAAGCGTTCGCCGTCTTGCGCGGGACGATTCTCGGGTCGTGTTGCGGGCGCGCAACAGCAAGACCCTGGTGAGCCTCACAGCAGGCCGCACCGTGAACCGCGTCGCCGGGACCAACAGCGACATGCTCCGGGGCGATTTCCGGCACCGTTTCGTTTGGGGCAAAGGCAGCCGGCTCACAACGGCTGCATCGGCCTCGCAGATGACCGGTTCCAGCAGACCGAAAAGGAATGCAGCCACCTGGGCGCAAGAGGTGCGGTTGCAGCACGCCGTTGACGTGTGGTCGGACTATTCGTACGGTCTTACGTCGAATAAGAGCAGTCTCTCGGGAAGCTCAAATGCGCTGCACTGGGCTGTCCAACCCTCCTGGCGCTTCAAGAACAATTCCATCGGGTCCGTGCGGGCCATTGGTCGAAACCGGACTACAACAACGGGCTTCTCGGAAGAACGCTTGCGAGTGGACGGGAACGTGGCGTTCGCGGATTCCAGAGTTCTCGGCATGGAATTTCGAGCTCGTGCGGCTGGTGGATACGAGTGGATCGACCGGACATCGAGCTCAGACAACGGGAACGTGGAGGTGTTTGACGAAAGACATCTCGTCGACGACCGACTCCGCTTCCTGCTCGGCAACAGCAATCCGGATCCGCTGACCGTTGTGGTCAGGGATACCGATGGACTCGTGGTCTTCGAACTCGGACTGGATTATGAGCTGGTAGAACTTGGTGTGTTGCTCGAGGTGATAGTTCTCCCCGGCGGGCGAATCGGTGTCGGTGACGTGGTGCGAGTCGACTATCAGTATGATCCCGGGGAGGACTCGGAGATCGACGGGCCTGTGGCGGAGTACGATCTTTCGCTCAGGTCGAGCCGCGTAACACTGTACCAGCGGGGCAATTTTCGTGATTTCGAGGTCCGTGGACCCGTCGATACCGGAGGGCTGGAGCGGCGAATGATGCTGACCACCGGCGCGAACGCGAACCTGGCCGTACCGATCGGGACCGTCAGTCTCGGACTGGGTCACCGCTGGTCCGAGGCCGGGGGCGTACGCAGCAATGGATTCTTCGCTTCCGGGACTCTTGCCGTCCAGCTCGGTCCCAGACTCACGTCGTCCGCGAGCGCGAGAGGGGACTTCGTCCGTGGCGAAGAAGTTCAGCGCGACGTGGCCGAGGCGATCCTTCGGCTCGACTGGAAGCCGCTTCCGGCATTGAATCTGAGTGGATACGCATCCGCCTGGACATGGCGGCAGACCGGGGAAAAGCAGGATCTTGTCGGCAGTGGAGTTCGGGTGGACTGGAGGGTCGCGAAGCTCAACATGTACCTCCGGTACGATAGAAGGCTCCGGTCGAATGGCGGAACGAACGTGAACGATAACCTGACGTTGGGCATCAGCAGAGACCTATGAGAAGCACGATTCTGGCGATCTGTCTGATCTTCGCGCTGGCGACTGCCGGCCGCTCGCAACATGCCGAGTCCATCGTGTCTGCAACGGGCGACGGAGGTTGTGATCTCTGCCACGCCCTTCACGAGAACGACGAGGCCGAGCCTGTGTCCGAATACTTGCTCCTGGTCCCCAAAGACCTGGATGTGTTCGACACTCGAACATCGCGACCTTCCATCGCCCTGGGCGCATCCAGGAGCTGTCTGCGCTGCCACGCCAGTACAATTGGACGAGAGAATGCCGTGCGTCCGGGCCGTTACAGGATCCTTCCCTCGGGTGATACGGAGTCGTTCATCGGTCCGGATCTCGCCGACGACCATCCGATCGGACGGAGTCTCGCGTCCGATATTCTGAGCGTCTCACCGAATGTCGATCCGGACGCCTCGAGCCGGCAGGCACTGTCCGCGATCGTCGCGTACTCGGAAGCGTCCGACGGTGTCGTGAGCTGCACATCCTGCCATGATCCCCATCGACGAGCCGGACAGCCCGGCATCGCGGAGTCAGGACCACTCGCGGAACTGTGCGATGATTGCCACCCTGCCTCAGCCTACGAGTTCGGTACGCACGAGACAGTCGACTGCAAAGCATGCCACAGAATGCACGGTGGAGCG
>JBDGUY010000277.1:0-2507 GCA_039585935.1 Gemmatimonadota bacterium | reverse complement strand
GTAGATGAAGCTCACATGCTCACCCGGGACGCATGGAACGCGCTGCTCAAGATCCTCGAAGAACCACCGCCTCGTGTGATATTCGTCTTCGCCACGACGGAACCCAACAAGATCAAGCAGTCGGCGTCTCCGGTCCTGTCGCGAGTGCAGCGGTTCGATTTTCGGCGTGTCACCGTGCCCGACCTGCTCGAGCGCTTGAGGGAGGTGCTGCGACGCGAGGGAGTGGAGGCGGAAGATTCCGCCTTGCTGCCCATTGCCCGGCGAGCTGACGGCGGTGTGCGTGACGCGCTGTCTCTGCTCGACCAGATCCTCTCGTTTTCGGGCGATACGGTTCGGCTCGAAGACGTACGGCGTATGCTCGGGCTGGTCGAGGAAGAGAAGTTCCTCGAGTTCTTCTCCGTCGCCCTGGCCGGTGATAGAGCGGCCGTATTCCCGTTCGTCCAGGCGCTTCTCGATGAGGGCTACGATCTCGCGGAATTTGCTCGGGGGCTGGGCGAGGCCCTTCGCCTGCTGCTGGCGATTCGTCTCGATCCCGGCGCCGCACCGCCGGAGCTGCCGGAGGAGACCCGCCAGGCATTCTCGGACGTGGCGGAGCAATTCCAGGTTGAAGAGCTGCTTCGAATGCTTGCTGCAACGGCCGATTTCGAGGCCTCCGGCAGGTTTCGGCGGAGCTCCCAGCCCCGGATTCAGCTGGAGGTGCTGCTCCTGCGGTTGGCCAGTCTGGAGGCGTCGATAGGAATCGATGAATTGCTGGGGTTGCTGGAAGATCCGACACGCGAAGTGCCGGAGCGCGTGAGGTCTGCCCGGCCGAAGAAGAGCGAGGACCGACCACCGGCGAAATCGAAGCGCGCAGAGCGTCCATCGCCGAAGTCGAGCGACGAGCAGACACGGCCGGCAGACGAGGAGACCAGGCGGGGCCGGCACGAGGCAGACCCGGACTCGAAACGGGCGAAGCCGGACGCGAGTTCTTCGACTGATGAAGGACTATCGCCAACCGACGCCGCGGGATTGAGAGCCGTGTGGCTCGAAGTGATCGAGGCGGCGAAAGGGAAGGGTCTCAAAGGAGAGGCTATCGGTCTGCGCGGTGCCTCGGTCCGCGAATTGGATGGTTCGGTCGTACATCTGCAGGTCCCGCCAGGCCTGGCCCACGATCTGACGGCGTTCCTCGATGATCGGACCCGGTCCGCCGGATTTCGGGGGGAACTCGGAGGCCGAATCGGAGTGGTGCCGGAGAGGCTGGAGTTCGTCATCGATGACGCGGGTCCGCGTCGTCGACTCACCGCAGAGGGTGCGCGAGACCAGAAGCTCGAAAAAATGATGGAGACGGACCCACGGCTGCGGGAAGCGGTACAAGCACTCGACCTCAAGATCAAGGAGTGACCGAGTCGTGGATAATGAGAATCAGCTACAGCAACTCTTTCAGCTCGGCCAGCAGATGCAGTCCAGGCTCGCCGAGATCCAGCAGAAGCTGGAACAGGAGACCGTAACGGTTTCCAGTGGTGGAGGCCTCGTCGACGTGACCGTGGATGGAAAGGGGACGATCCGCTCGATCCGAATCGATCCCACTGCCGTAGACCCGAGTGACGTCGAGATGCTCGAGGACCTTGTGGTAGCAGCCGTTTCGGAGGCCCAGCGAAGGTCCTACGAGCGAATGGAAACCGAGATGCGACAGGCGACGGGCGGCATGCCAATGCCAGACCTTGGCTCGCTCCTTCGCTGAGAGGTCGAGCGTCCGCGTGTCGGCAATCGAGTCTCTGGTTCGTGAGTTTTCCCGTCTACCCGGAATTGGCCGAAAAACGGCGCAACGCCTGACATATTTTCTCCTCAAGGGATCTCCGGAGGACGGTCGTCGGCTGGCGGAAGCGGTCACGCGTGTCATCGCCGAGGTGGTTCCGTGCAAGGAGTGCGGAAACCTGAGTACAGAAGATCCATGTGAGCTGTGTCGGAACCCGCGGCGGGAGGCGGGCTCGATCTGCGTGGTCGAGGAGGCTTCGGATATTCCCGCGATCGAGGGATCAGGGCAGTTCAGGGGCCGATATCACGTCCTTGGCGGACACCTGTCGCCTCTGGATGGTATAGGACCGGATGAATTGAACATCGCGTCCCTGATGCGCCGTCTGCAGGTCGGTGTCGGGGAGCTCATCATCGCCACGAACCCGAGTGTCGAAGGCGAAGCGACTGCCGCGTACTTGTTCCGCCTCGTAGCGGACCTGGAGGGATTGAGAGTCACCCGTCTGGCACGAGGTCTGCCGGTTGGAGGTGATCTGGAGTACGCGGATGGTGTGACGATAGCCGAGGCGTTCTCGGGACGCCGGGAGATGTAAATGGCTGACAAGATCATTGTTGTTAGAGAAGACTCTGAGGACATCGCGTGGAAGGCCGTGAAGATCGGCGCCGCAATTCTCGCGGGAGTCGCCATGGTCGGAGGTTTGGGGGTGCTGCTCGCACAGGATCAGATGGCCCGGCACCAGCGGGACCTGTTCAGCTCGCAGCCGCTCCGACGGCTC
>JBDGUY010000276.1:0-2511 GCA_039585935.1 Gemmatimonadota bacterium | reverse complement strand
GGACCCGAGGCGCGCATCCTGGTGCTCGACAACTGCGACGACTTCGGGGGGCACGCCACGCGCAACGAGTTTCGCTCGGGAGATCGCACGCTGCTGATCAACGGTGGCACGATCAACATCGAAGACCTGAGCGCATACGACGAGCCGTCTCAGGCGATGATCCGAGACCTCGGCATCGACGTCGGGCGATACGCCGAGTTTCATGACGCGGATCTCTACCCGTCGCTGGGGCTCAGGGGCGGCGTATTCTTCGACGAGGCGACGTTTGGTGCAGACCGGCTCGTCGTCGGACGGGACGGGCTCGACACGCGCGAGTTCCTGGCCATGACGCCGCTCTCCGAACCGGCGCAACAGGACATCGCACGACTCTTCGAAGAGCGGGTGGACTATCTTCCCGGTCGATCGCTGGACGAGAAGGCGGATGCACTGAGGCGGATGTCCTACCTCCAGTTCCTCACGGATCTCGCCAGGCTCGACTCCGGTGTCGTCCCCTTCTTCCAGACCTGGCGGCAGGGGTACTGGGGGATCGGCAATGACGCCCTACCGGCGGAGATCGCACGGGTGTCCGGCTTCCCGGGCTTCCAGGGCATGGGCTTCCCCGACTCCGGGCCGAGCGAGGGCGTCTTTCCCGTGGTCACGCCCACCAGCGATCAGTATTTCCGTTTCCCCGATGGCAGCGCTTCGATCGCCCGGTTGCTGGTGCGGAGCATGATCCCCGCCGCCGCACCGGGCGACAGCGCCGAGGACATCGTCACGGCACCGTTCGACTACGGGCAGCTCGATCGGGATGGCGCACCCGTGCGGATTCGGCTGAGCAGCACGGCCGTGCGCGTGCGACACGTCGGACCCAACCAGAGCTCGAGAGAGGTGGAGGTGACGTACCTGCGCGCGGGCCGGGCGCGGCGGGTGCGGGGCCGTTCCTGCGTGCTCGCCTGCTACAACGCCATGGTCCCGTACATGTGTCCGGAGTTTCCCGCGGAGCAGCGCGAGGCGCTGTCCTATGCGTTGAAGGCGCCCAAGGTCTACACCAGCGTGCTGCTTCGGGACTGGACGGCCTTCGAGCGATTGGGGCTCAGCCAGGCGTTCTGCCCCGGGAGCTATCACGACAGCGTGGGTCTGGCCGATCCGATCAGCATGGGCGGGTATCGCTGCCCGCGTGCGCCAGACGAGCCGATGGTGCTCCAGCTGTACCGGGTACCGACGTTTCCGGGACTGCCGGCGCCGGAACAGTGGAAGAGGGGGATGTGGGAGCTGCAGGCCACGCCCTTCGAGGTGTTCGAGCGCGAGGTCCGGGACCAACTGGGCCGCATGCTCGGCGACGGCGGCTTCGACCCGGCCCGGGACATCGAGGCGATCACGGTCAACCGCTGGCCGCACGGCTACATATTCTACTCCGATCCATCCACCAACGAGGTGGCGTGGACGAGCGACTGGCCGGTACGGGAGCGCCCCTGGCTGCGTGCCCGGGAGCCGTTCGGCCGGATCTCGATAGCCAACTGTGATTCGGCGAACAACGCCATGGCCGAGGCCTCCTTCGGCGAGGCCCACCGCGCCATCCGAGAGCTACTCGATCGATAGCTGCCGGGTGGCGAGAAAGAGGAACGGCATGAGAAACCGCGGATCACGAAGTACGCCTGGCTCGACACTGTCATTGTTGTCGCTTTCCATGCTCACACTCCTGCCCGCGGGTTGCTCGCCAGCCGAATCGCCATCGGACGAAGTGCCATTTGCTCTGGCCGGGAGTCTGATAGCCGACTCCGAGTACGCGAGCCGCAGGGCACGGTTGATGGACGAAATCCCTGATGGAATCGCGATCATTCCTGGAGCCACGTCGCCTGTCGCCGACTACCAGTTTTTTCAGAGCAACGACTTCCTCTACTTCACCGGCGTCGAAGCACCTGACGCCTGGCTCGTGGTGGACGGCGTGAACCGCGAGAGCACGCTCTTTCTCACCCTGGACGAGCACGATGCGCGCGGAGCCGGGATCCCCGCAGAACTGGCTTTGAATCCGGAGGGATTCACGGGGATCGAGCAGGCTTTGCCAGTCGAGCAGTTGGACAGGTTCCTCGAGGACATTGGCAGGCGGTCCGGTGTCTTCTGTCTGTCGCAGCGTCCCGAAGAACTGCACCGCATGAACACCAATGAGGTCCACCGCGCATTCCAGCGTACGGTAACGGACAATCCCATGGACGGTCGCCTGACTCGGGAGCTGCAACTGGCCAGAAGGTTGGAGGAACGATACCCGCACGTCGAGGTCAGGGACTGCTTCCGCACGATTCAGGTCCTGCGAAAGGTGAAGTCACCGGCCGAGGTCGCGCTGACGCGAGAGGCTGCGCAGATCGGGGTGAGGGCGCACCTCGAGTTCATGCGCTCCACGGAGGTCGGTATGCCCGAGAGAGCCCTGGCAGCCCTCTTCGAGTTCGTCAGCAAGCGCGAAGGTGCGCAGGAACTGGCGTATGAGACCATCATCATGGCAGGAGACCACCATCCCTGGGGTCACTACCATCGACA
>JBDGUY010000275.1:0-2512 GCA_039585935.1 Gemmatimonadota bacterium | reverse complement strand
TGTGCCCGGAGAGCGGAAACGCTACCGTCATGTGGACGTTCGCCTTCAGCGGCTCGTAGGACCTGATCGGGCACTACCCCTCAGGCCGAATCACTCCGTCGGATCGATGACCATGACGCTGGACGCGAGATCCTCCGAGACCCTGTGCTCCAGGCTGTCCTCGTCCGACCGCTGAATGCGGAGATCGGCGGCCCGGAAGCCCTTCGGCAGCTTGCCGAGATTGCAGAGTGGCTCGCCGGGGCTGATGGCCGGGAGGCTGGTCATCCCGATTACCACGGCGTCGAACGGTGCGTGGAGCGTATTCCGTTCATCTCCGAGCAGCGTGGTATTCGTGGCGAGTGGTTGGTCCTTTTCTACGATGTCGCCGGGCGAAATGTGGAATTGCATGAATCCACCCCGTTTGGCCCGTATCCACTTCGATTTCTCGATGACGATCTGGTAGTCGGGGCTTTCGGCCTCGCCGTCCAGCATGTCGAGTCCGCGCAGGACATTCCTGATGCCGCGTGTAGCGGATTCGACGATGCCCGGCTCCACCTTCCACACTTCGCCGCCCTCCATGATGATCGTCGGGCAGCCCGTCTCGGTCGCCTCCCGGCGTAACGATCCTTTCGGGCCCTTCTTGTTGATGATGATCTCCGAACCGAACGACTCCGCGAGTCGTCGTACAGCCGTGTTCGTAAGGTCCCCACGGACGTTGGGGTAGTTGGTGCGACGGACCGCCGCCGTATGGAGGTCGATGCCGTAGTCGCACCGGGGCACGATCTCATCGAAGATGATCCGGGCCATTCGACTGGCCAGACTGCCGTTCTTCGACCCCGGGAACGAGCGGTTCAGGTCCCGGCGATCCGGCAGGTAGCGGGAGTGTCGGTCGAAGGCGAGAAGGTTCAGCACCGGAACCAGTATCACCGATCCCCGCAGCAGCTGGAAGTCATCATCCTGGATCAGCTGCCTGACGGCGCCCGTGCCGTTGATCTCATCGCCGTGCAGCGCGGCCGTGACGAACACGACGGGCCCGTCCTCGGTCGCCCGGCGAATGTGAATGGGAATCCGCACCGTCATGCTGCTGTAGCTCTCGCCCACAGCCAGCTTCACGTCGACGGATTCACCCGCCGGAATCTCCTTCCCGGACCATTCATCGATAGGTTTTCGCTTGCGGGCTTCCGGCGAGGCAGCTTCTGTCCGGGCCGCAACTGCTCCCGTCTTCATTGCGACGAGCCCGACGTCGAAGCCGGCTCTCCTGCCGTAGCATGCACTTCGTCGGCCACCGGAAGATCCGGCAGTTCCTGGACCTCCGGACGACGGGTGCGCCGGACCTTCGCCGGGATCAGATCCCTCATCAATTCGAGCTTGCCGAAGCAGAGCAGGCGATCGCCGGGCTCCAGAACCCGTTGTGAACGCGGGTTCGGAATGACGGTCGTTCCCCGATAGAGCGTCAGGACATTGAGGTCTCGCTCTCGCAGCCCGGAATCGCTGATCGACTTTCCGACGAATTCCGATCCCGCGGGGACGTGGATCTCGGCGACGCCATATCCGCGGCTCACGGTCAGCCGCTGGCGAAGATCGATCTCCGGGAAATCTACCTGGGCAGCCATGTAGTCGATGATGGCGCCGGCGACGTCGAGCTGGGTGCAACCCTCGATTCCTTCGAGGCCGGGCGAGGAATTCACTTCCACGACCTGCGGGCCGTCTCTTCCCTCCAGGAGATCGACGCCGGCGACCCGAAGGCCCATGATCTGGGCGGCCCGGACGGCCGTCTCGCGATAACGCTCATCGAGATCCACCGGCTCGGTGAGACCGCCCCGATGGACGTTGCTTCGGAACTCCTGTCCCTGGGCAACGCGGCGCATCGCCGCCACCACCTGGTCACCCACCACGAACGCCCGGATGTCCCTTCCCTTGCTCTCGGCGACGAACTTCTGGATCAACACGTTCTGCTTCTGACTCTGAAGCAGCTCCACGATGGCCTCGGCCGACTTCACCGACTCCGCCAGGAGCACCCCGATCCCCTGCGTGCCTTCCAGCAGCTTGATGATGACGGGCGCTCCACCGACACGCTCGATTGCGGGCAGCACGTCATTCTTGTCACGAACGAAGGTCGTCTGCGGGATGCCGATGTGGTGACGACTGAGAATCTGCAGGCTGCGGAGCTTGTCGCGCGAGTTGCTGATCCCGGCGGAGGAGTTCGCACACCACACGTCCATCTGCTCGAACTGCCGCACGACCGCCGTGCCGAAGTATGTGATCGACGCGCCGATCCTTGGCAGCACGGCATCGTAGTGTGACAGCCTCTTCTGCCGGAAGTAGAGGTCAGGCTCTCCCTCTTCGAGGTCGATGGCGAACTTGAGGGTGTTGAGGACCTTGACCTCGTGCCCACGCTGTTCGGCGGCTTCACGCAGCCGACGCGTGCTGTAACAGTTGGGACTGCACGACAGTATGGCGAGCTTCATTTTCCGGCCTTGTTCCTTCGTTTGGGCTTTCCGCCGCAATACGACTTCCCCGCATCCACAAGGAA
>JBDGUY010000274.1:0-2513 GCA_039585935.1 Gemmatimonadota bacterium | reverse complement strand
TGGCGAAGCTCGAAGGGGAACTCGAACAGCGAATGGCGTATCATGGATAATCTCGGATTCATCGTGGCAGGGTATTCGCTCACGTGGGCGACCCTGCTCTGGTATGCCTGGCGTACGAACCGTCGGCTCGTCGTGGCGGAACGTGCGTTGACCGAGTGGACGGAATCGAGCGACGGTTTGGCGGACGGCCATTCGGCCGACGCCCCGTCCCACTGAACTTCGGAGAGACGAATACTATGAGCAGTTCAAAGAAGATATGGGCGGGATTGGGAATTCTCGCCATTCTGGGTTCCCTGGCCTTCCTGATTGCGGGAGGGCTGAAAGAGAACGTCGTCTACTTCCTCACTCCGAGCGAGCTGCTCGCCAGGGGACCGGAAGTGGTGGACCAGCCGCTTCGGCTGGGCGGACAGGTCAAGCCCGGGTCTCTGGATTGGGACGCCGAAGCCATGGATCTGCGGTTCGTGGTCCAGGACAGCTTGAAGGAAGTCCAGGTCAGGAGCACCGGCGCACCGCCCGCGATGTTCCAGGAGGGGGCGGGTGTGATCATGGAGGGCCATTACCGTGACGACGGTACGTTCGAGTCGACCAACGTCATGGTCAAGCACTCGAACGAGTACGAGGCTCCGCACGAGGGACAGTCTCCGGAGAAGATGTACGAATCGCTAGTCAAACCCGGCGACGAGTAGCGGGGGCCCTGAATGGCGAGCATGATCGGTTCGATCTCAGTCATCGTCGCGCTTCTCGCCGCCATCGTGGTAACGGTGTCGGGGATCGTCGGCGGATTCCGTAGGAATCAGACCCTCATAGATGTAGCCCGGTGGGGCTCCTACATGATGTTCGCGGCGATGACCGTCGCGTTCGTCACCATGGAGATCGCCCTGCTGACGCACGATTTCAGCGTCGACTACGTGGCGCGGGTCGGCAGTCGGGAAACACCACCGTATTACACGGCCATTTCCCTGTGGAGCAGCCTGGACGGGTCGATCCTGTTCTGGGGCTGGATTCTGTCGGCGTACGCGGCTCTCGTGGCGTACGTGCAGAGGGACTCCCATTCGCGCCTGACTCCGTTCGCGAGCGGCGTGATCGGATTCGTATCGATCTTCTTCTTCGGGTTGCTGGTGGGACCGGCGAGTCCGTTCGGGACCGTGTTCCCGGTGCCGGCCAACGGCCCCGGTCCAAATCCTCTGCTGCAGAACCACCCGCTGATGGGTCTGCATCCTCCGATGCTGTATTTCGGATATGTCGGCCTGACCGTCCCGTTTGCATTCGCGATTGCCGCCCTGCTCTCCGGTAAGCTCGACGAGGAGTGGATACGGACCACTCGTCGGTGGACAGTTGCACCGTGGGCGTTCCTGTCCGTCGGGATCATCGGAGGCGCCTGGTGGTCTTACGAGGTGCTCGGCTGGGGAGGCTACTGGGCATGGGACCCGGTGGAGAACGCGTCGTTTCTCCCGTGGCTCACGGCGACCGCTTTCCTGCATTCGGTAATGGTGCAGGAACGACGTGGGATGCTGAAGACCTGGAATCTGACGCTCATCATCAGCACCTTCCTGCTCGTACTGTTCGGGACCTTTCTGACGCGTTCCGGAGTGCTCGAGTCGGTGCACGCTTTCACCGAGGGCATCATCGGTCCGCTGTTCCTCGGATTCATAGCGATCGTGGCGATCGTGTCGCTGGCGCTGATCGGCTGGAGATCGGATCGCCTGCACGCACCGGGGCACCTCGATGGCGTGGTGTCGCGTGAGAGCGCGTTCATCCTGAACAACCTGCTCTTCGTGGCGTTCACGTTCACCGTGCTGCTCGGCACGACGTTCCCGCTCCTCGTCGAGGCGATCAACCAGAATCGGGTGAGTGTCGGACCGCCGTACTTCAACAAGGTTTCGATTCCGATCGGCCTGCTGCTCCTGTTCCTGATGGGCGTCGGTCCTGCGCTCCCGTGGCGGCGGACGAGTCCGGAGAAGTTGCGTCGCACGTTTATCGTTCCGACGCTCGTGGGCCTCGCTTCGGTCGCCGTGGTATTCGCACTCGGCATGCGGGAGGTGTGGCCTCTGATCACGATCGGCTTCGCCGGTTTCGTGATGGCCACGATCGTAGAGGAGTTCCGCAAGGGAATCAGCGCCAGGAAGAGAATCGCCGGCGTCTCGACTCCTGTAGCGTTCTGGCAGATTCTCACACGCAACAATCGCCGCTACGGCGGATACGTAGTGCACGCTGGGATCGTGGTAATCATCGTCGCACTGGCAATCTCCGGAACCTGGCGTTCCGAACGGGAAGTGACTCTCAACCAGGGCGAGCACATGGTGCTGGGCGACTATGTCGTTCAGTTCGATGAGGTGTGGGGCGAACAGCAGCCTCAGCGGTTCGTCGTCGGAAGCACGTTCACCGTGTTCCGAAAGGGAAAGGATGCAGGTCAGCTCCAGCCCCGCATGAACTACTACACGGGCTCGCAGCAGCCGATCGCCACGCCGGCGGTCCGGTCCAGCCTGAAAGAGGACCTGTATCTGACGCTCATG
>JBDGUY010000273.1:0-3051 GCA_039585935.1 Gemmatimonadota bacterium | reverse complement strand
CGCCCGGACGGAGGCCGTTCCGTGGGTCCCCGTTAACGCGCCGCTCTATGCACGTCCCTCCGGGCGAATCGTTCACGACGTGCTCGTCTGTCTGCGCCATGGAGTCGAACTCGACGCGGCCGGAGATCTGCTGAAGCCCAACGGGGAGTGGTATCTGAAGGGCGCCCGGGAGATGCGTGCTCGGTGGTGTTTTCGGGGGGTGGGGGAGGGGGACCCTCCGCGAGCTCGCGTTCGCGCGGCGAACAATACTCGCTCCGGGTCCCCCTCCCCCACCTCCGCTCAACCACCGGGCTCGCGCCAGGACGAGGATACCGCAGTTCAAGGAGGGAAGGGACCGTGTCGTAGCGGACCTTTTTCGCGAAGCGAATGCGAGTCCGTGGAGACACGGTCCCTTCCCTTTTCGCGCAGCGAAAGCGAGTTCGTGGAAGCTCCGTCCCCTCCCGCCCCATGCACCTGCGAAGGCTGCCGCGCCCTGGCGCGCACCGCGGAGATCGCCGATCGGTGCAGCTTCCGAATCTCCGATGTTCGGCCCCGGCTCCCTCCCTTTCCCGTACCCGGAGGAAGGGAATCGCACGAGTTCCTGCGAGGGTTGGTAGAGCAGGGCGCGCGGGAGCGCTACGGAGACCCTCCCGGCGAGGCCGAGTGCCGGCAGATCGAGCACGAGCTGACCGTGATCAGGCGTCTCGAACTCGCCGACTATTTCCTCATCATGTGGGACATCGTGCGGTTCGCGCGGCGGGAGGGAATCCTCGTGCAGGGTCGCGGGTCCGCCGCGAATTCTGCCGTCTGCTATTGCCTCGGGATCACGGCAGTGGACCCGGTGGGGCTCGATCTGCTGT
This sequence comes from Gemmatimonadota bacterium, assembly GCA_039585935.1. Taxonomy (GTDB): domain Bacteria; phylum Gemmatimonadota; class Gemmatimonadetes; order Palauibacterales; family Palauibacteraceae; genus Carthagonibacter. The sequence goes on along the minus strand of JBDGUY010000273.1, from coordinate 2,212 downwards.
TCGAACGCTTCCTGTCGGAGTCCCGGCACGAACCCCCGGACATCGACCTGGATATTGCTCACCTCGAACGTGAGAGGGTGCTCCAGTACGTGTATGAGCGGTACGGTCGCGGACACGCGGCAATGGTGTGCGAGTCGATCACCTGGCGGGGCAGGATGGCGGTACGGGATGCCGCCCGGGTGCTTGGAATGTCACAGGATCTGAGCGACAGGCTGGCCGCCGAGGTGGAGCGGGGAGGCGCCAGCGATGCTGTTCGAAGACTGATGGAAGGCGGGCTCGAGGCGGCGGGGCTGGAGCTCAACGATCCTCGTACGCTGGCGTTGCTGCGGATCGTGAAGGGACTCGAAGACCTGCCCCGTCACCGTTCGATTCACGTCGGGGGCTTCGTGATTTCCCATCGCCCGATCGGCGAGGTGGTTCCGATTGAACGGGCTTCGATGCCCGATCGCACGATCATCCAATGGGACAAGGACGATCTGGATCTTCCGGGCTTCATCAAGTTCGACCTGCTGGGGCTGGGCATGCTCACCATGCTGGCAGATGGGCTCCGGCTCGTGCGTGAATCGAGGGGAGTGGCCCTGGACCTCGCGTCCCTGCCGCCGGACGATCCCGAGGTGTATGACATGATCTGCGCGGCGGACACGGTGGGCGTGTTCCAGATCGAGTCCCGGGCCCAGATGAACACGCTCCCCCGCGTACGTCCGCGGTGTTTTTATGATCTCGTCATCGAAGTGGCGTTGATCCGTCCGGGCCCGATCCAGGGAGACATGGTGCACCCCTACCTGCGGCGGCGGCGAGGGGAAGAGCCCGTGACCTACCTGGATCCACGCCTGGAGCCCCTGCTCGCCCGGACGCTCGGCGTGCCGCTGTTCCAGGAGCAGGGGATGAAGGTGGCGATCGTGCTCGCCGGTTTCACCCCGGCCCAGGCCGACAACATGCGACGCGCGATGGGATTCAAGCGTTCGCACCGGAAGATGCAGGAGGTGGAGCGGGACCTCATCGCCGGCCTGACGGCGAACGGGGTCGCGCCTGACGTGTCAGAAAAGGTGCTTCAGTATCTCACGGCGTTCGCCAACTACGGCTTCCCGGAGAGCCACTCCGCGAGCTTCGCATTGCTCGTGTACGCTTCGGCTTACCTGAAGCGCTGGTATGCGCCCGAGTTTACCTGCGCGCTGCTCAACGCCCAGCCGATGGGCTTCTACTCACCGGCGACGATCATCCACGATGCCAGACGTCACGGAGTGGAGGTGCGACCGATCGACCTCGCGGTTTCCGATTGGGACTGCACGCTGGAGAGGGAGGGGGAGAGGGAGGAGGCGAGTCCTTTCGCGAACTGGCATTCGCTACGCGAAAAACGTTCGCTCCAGGACGCTCCTCCTCCTGCCGGAACGGCCGAGAATGGAGAGCAAGGGGCGGGTGCCTCCTGGAGCGAACCTTTCTCGCGCAGCGATAGGATGTTCGCGGAAGGAGGCACCCGCCCACCCGCTCTCAGACTCGGCCTCCGTTTCGTTCGTGGTCTCGGATCCCGGGCCCGGGATCGTCGCACGGGAGGCAGGACCCTTCCGGTCGGTCGAGGAAGTGGTCGCACGCAGTGGACTCGGGCCCACGGAGCTTCGTATGCTCGCGGAGGCAGGCGCGTTCGAGAGCCTGTGCCCCGGCCGTCGTGATGCGTTATGGGAAGTGCTCCGACAGTCTCGCGGCGACGCGGGCCCCCTGGCACGCCGCACTGTGGGCCACGCCGTGCGTCTGCCGCCAATGTCGGGGTTCGAGCGGGTGCTGGCGGATTATCGAACCACCGGCCTCTCCCCCGGCGCCCACCCGATTTCCTTCCTGCGTGAAGAGCTGGACCGTCGAGGCGTGCTTTCCGCCAGAGTCTTGGACGATCAGGCTGCAGGAGAGCGAGTACGAGTGGGAGGACTGGTCATCTGCAGACAGCGGCCGGGAACCGCGAGAGGGGTGATGTTCATCACGCTGGAAGATGAAACAGGGTTCGCGAACTTCGTGGTGATGCCCGATCTCAGCGAGAAGTTGCGGAACGTGCTTCGCATGCCTCTCCTGGTGCTCGACGGAGTTGTGGAACGGGAAGGCGATGTGGTGAACGTGCTCGTCCGAGGTGCCGAGGGGCTCGACCTGGCGGGCCGGAGGATTCGGGGGCAAAGCCGGGACTTCCGGTGAAGGGGCTCTTGTCCTCGCTCGAGCCACCTTGCTCGAA
>JBDGUY010000272.1:0-2527 GCA_039585935.1 Gemmatimonadota bacterium | reverse complement strand
CATGCTCCAGGGAGCCGGATTCGAGGTCCTCGACCTGGGCACCGACGTTCCGGCCGAGAAATTCATCGATACTGCACTTGCCGAAAACGCTTCGATCATCGGCCTGTCGGCCCTGCTGACCACGACCATGCCGCGCATGAAGAGCGTCGTGGACCTGGTGGAGGAGAGGGGGCTCTCGGACGAGTTGAAAGTGATCGTCGGCGGCGCACCCCTGTCCGAGGAATTCGCAGAGTCGATCGGGGCCCAGGGCTATGCTTACGACGCCGCCAATGCGGTGGAGAAGGTCGTCGCCCTGGTGGCGGAGGGTTGAAACCGCGGGTCCGGCTACTCTGTGCCGCGCACGGTCATCGCACCCTCGTCGCTCCACACGATCGCCTCGTAGCAGTGCTGATATCCGTATCCGCCGCACTGGGAACCGTGCTGGGCCATGAGCAGGATCGTGTCTTCGCCCCACTCCACCAGCCGCCACGCCTGGGCCATCCAGACGTCGTGATCGTCTCCCACGATCGCATGCAATTGCGCTCCGCCCGTCGGGCTGAACAGGGTGGCGGAGGTCGAGCACGCGAACTTTCCTTCGTCTACGAGAACGTCCGTGTTTCCGTCGCCGTCGAGATCGACCCGTTTGACAGCGTCATCCGAGGCAGAGAACTCGCCGGAATCCATCTCGGCACAGGACTGTCGTGCCGCTTCGATGACTTCCGTCTCGGTGGTTTGGGCCTGGAGCAGTCCTGCTGATGCGACGAGCAGAACGAGGGTCCAGAATCGGTACACAGCATGCCTCCCGGTTGAAGTCGGCCTCCCGGCTCAGTCGGCTTTCGCCTCTTTGAACGAAGCATTATCCGGGATCACGTCCGCCGGCAACCCCGAGGCCGCCTCCATGCGCCCGCTGAAGTTGAAGAACGAGGCGAGTGCCGTGATCTGCCAGATCGCGTCGTCGGACCAGCCGCTGGCGCGCAGCTTCTCCATGTCGTCCTTGTCCACGAAGCTCGGCGTCTCCGTCAGCCTGCTCGCATAGGCGAGCATTGCCCGGGTCTTCGCATCGAGATCGTACTCGGGCCAGCTCGTAGCGAACTCATGGTCCAGGTGTTCATCTCCGGAAAGGCGACGAACCGCCGCCGTATGCAGGCCCAGTCACGGAGCTCCACCCACTTTGCCATTCACGATGGTCGCCAGCATCTCTCGTTGCAGACGTGACAGCGGCGACTTCTTTCCGAGGTGCAGGTAGTTGTACAGGGCGCCTGCCGGTCCCGCGACCTTGAGATCGACCGCCAGAATCTGGTACACGCCAGGCACCACGCCACCGTACTGACTGCGGACCCAGCGGAAGAACAACTTTCGGACACCACGGGCTTGTTCGGGTGCGACCGTCAACATGTCGGGCATGATTCTCTCCCGCTCTCTCAGGTGGCTTCCCTGTGGATGAACGACTCGAGCGACACCGTGTAGGTGTCCTCTCCCGGCAGATAACGCATGCAATAACGGGTCGGATACGGGCCGGCGACTTCCCACGCGGCGGGCTGAGCGATGTCGTGACACTCGTCCAGGCCGCGGTGGAAAAATGACGCGGCGATCATCGGTTCGTAGAAGATGATGTGGCCGTCGTAGGAGCCGAAGATGAACGTCTGCGTGAATTCGGCGGGCGGGTCTGCGAGCTCGGGCGCAGTCGATAGAAGCAAGTGATTTCCCTCCTCGCCTGCTGCGGCTCCCACCTCGATGTAGGCAGGCGGCATGTAGGAATCCGGAACCGGCGTGCGAGCGCGCTCGAACACCGCGCAGTCGATGAAGAACCCGCACGTTCCGGTGCTGATCTCCCTCACGTCATCCAGTCCGACGAGATAGAAGTGGAAGTCGAAGTGCGGCTCCGCGTACACGGGAGGCGCCGGAGCAGGGTGGCCCATCGGATTGTAGTTGAACTGGACATACCCGAATGGAGCCACCGCGGAGGTCGCCTCGTCGGGAAGTTCGAGGTCCCGACGCAGCATCATGAAGCACTCGCTTTGGGGTTCCTCCTTGCCGTCGCCGTTCACGTCGAAGCACGGAGCCGTACCGTCGGGCTCCGTCGGCAGCTCGTCGAACGTGGACGCGGACATGCGCACTCCGATCGAGGTCAGATGTCCGGCAGCATCGAGCGCTACGTACGTGGTCACGACACCGTCGCCGAAGTCGGCGGACTCGCCTTGATAGAGTTCCTGCCCGTCGGCAGGTTTCGGGGTGAAGGTGGCCAGGGCGACAAAAACAGCCAGCGCGAGGGGCAGGACGTGTGATACGCGAGTTCGTTCGGGCATACGGCCTCCTTAGCAGAAATTCGCCACGACGCATTGCCGGAGTGAACAGTGCTGTTTACTATGCGTGAGTCGAGTGTCGCCTAGTTATTAATTTCTGTCAAGTGTCAGTGAACAGGACTGTATATTAGATGCGAACGAACGATACCAGGCTGCGAATCGTCGAGGCGATGGTCGAGTTGCACGAGGAGATCGGCCCGGTGGCGACTACGGTCACCGCGATCGCCGAGCGGGCCGGAGTCCAG
>JBDGUY010000271.1:0-2531 GCA_039585935.1 Gemmatimonadota bacterium | reverse complement strand
CCGGAACTTGCCCACAAAAGCGAAAGCGCCGCCGATCCCGAACACCCGGATCGACCCGAGCGTCGCGTTCGGTTCTGCCTCGGCCGAGACCAGCCCGGACAACGGGATCCTGGTCGCCCATCCGAGCCTGTGAATCAGCAACAGCCCCGGCTGAACCGTGTATCCTCGCACCGAGAAGGCCGCCGTGAGTCCAACGATGGCAAGCACCCCGAGGTTTGCCGGTGATGGGACCTTGACCAGCACGACAGCCATCAGTGCAAGAAACATGGCCGTAAATACCTTGAGCCTGGAGCTCATCGGAGCTCGAAAGTGCGGCGTGCCGGTCATATCGGATTTCCTCGTTCAGACTCCGGAGAGGCTGCCGCGGCCCACCGCCCGGTGGAGCAGGGCAATCTGTCCGACGTGGTAACTCTCGTGGAACGCGAGGAACGAGATCGCTCCCAGCACGGACTCGTCGCCGGTCGGGAAGGACTCGCCAGACGGCTGATCCAGCGACTCTGCGTCGAAGGAAACCAGTCGGGCCTCGAGCCTGGCCGACAGAATGTCAAAGGTCTCGAGAAGCTGTTCGGGGGTAGGCATGGGGTCGACGTCTTCGAATCTCTGAGCCGCGGCAAATATCTCGGACCAGTCGTGGCTCGCATCACCCCCGAGGATTCCCAGGAGATATGCCCGCGCGTCCACCACATGAACCGCCACGAAGGCCAGCGGGTTGACGTTCTCGACCGGTCGTCGAGCAGCCGTTTCCACATCGAGACCTTCCAGCGCCCGTCTGACCATGGTCGCGTTCAGACGCAACTGCGATGCGAGTGGGGTTACTCTCGGATCCATGTCGAGCTCACCGGATGGGGATTCCGACCGCTCCGCCCTGTGCCACTCGAGAACGAGGGCGGCATCCAATGTAGTTTGAAGCTAACACGTCGGGTTGCGGGACCGCAGGTCCGGGTCGCAGAAACGGGGGGCGCCCGTGGCAGCCCCCCGTCCTGTGATCAGTGGTCGAACTCTCCGAACCGGCTGAGGTGCCGGGAGCGGCATTCGATTCGAGGTCAGCCTCCGACCGGGAAGCCAACGCCGGCCATGAACTGCCACGTCCGGTTCTTTGCGCTGATATCGAACTCCTCGATTACCTCTTCGACTTCCGAGACATTGGTCAGACCGAGATTGTATCGCCCGTCGAAGAACAGAACCACGCTGCTGAGTGCGTACTCGAGGCCCGCACCGAACACGAGGCTGAAGTCCGTCGACTTGATTTCGTCCTTGCAGTCAAACCCGTCGTCGTCACAGCTCAGAACGAACCCCACTGCAGGACCCGCGAAGACCATCGGTTTCAATGCACTGTTGGAGAGCGGAAAGGCTGCCCCGAACAGAACGGGAATCTCGAGGTAGTCCGCGGCCAGACTAACGTCGTCCTCCTTGGTTCCCTTCTGGGAGTACAGCACCTCCGGCTGGATGAAGAACGGGGATCCGATACCGAATTGCGCGAATGCGCCTCCGACAAATCCCGTTTTGCTGTCAGCGCTGGCGCTGACCCCTTCAGCGCTGAACGTCACATTCGCGATGTTGATCCCGGCCTTGGCCCCGATTATGGTCTGGGCCGAAGTCTCAGTAGGCGTAAACATCGCCGCTACCAGGACCAGCGCCAGACAGAAGCGTAACGTCCTCATCATATTTCCCCCGGTTTGTGGATGATCAACCGTTTGCTCGCAGATGCGACCGGTCAGCCGCGACCGTCCCGCGAAGTTGCGAGTTCTCGTCAGTCCCGCTTGCAAGACTTGTTCTCAGGCTGATATATCCGGAGGCGGGGCACTGTAACGTGTTGCCGGACAGTAATCTGTACGAACCGAGACGCGTTCGGTCTCACGGACTAACCTGGCACCAGACTCCGGAGTCCAGTGGCCTCAACGGAGTTTTGCATGAAAATGATCTCACCGGGCAATCAGCGCCCTCTTCGTTGACACTTCCGACGATCTGCCCTATGTTCGCGCCCTGAAACGCGAAAGCGGAGGCGAGAGGCCTCCCACCTTTCGGCGTCCCGTGGGTTTCACGGTGATTGCTGCCGGGTTCGAGATGAGACGACGAACCGCCGGGGTGCCTGCGGTCGTCGTGTTTTCTTGCCCGGTCGGCTCCGCCGCACCGGGCTTTTCTGTTACCTGTCGATCGGCGTCGGGCCGTGCCGATCGGCGGGACGTGAAAACGGTCTATGAAGAGGTGATGTGAGCCAGGAAGACCTTAGAGTAAACGAGCGGATTCGAATCAGTCCCGTCAGACTCATCGACGAGACGGGTGAGCAGGTCGGAATCGTGCCGACGGACGAGGCACGGGCTATGGCGGCGGAGCAGGGACTCGACCTCGTGGAGGTCGCCCCGAATTCCCGGCCCCCGGTCTGCCGGATCATGGACTACGGGAAGTACAAGTACGAACAGGCGAGGAAGAATCGAGAGGCGAAGAAGAAGCAGCATACGGTCACCGTAAAGGAGATCAAGATGCGGCCGAAGATCGAAGAGCACGACTTCGGTTTCAAGCTTCGACACGCC
>JBDGUY010000270.1:0-3410 GCA_039585935.1 Gemmatimonadota bacterium | reverse complement strand
GGCGCGCTACTGTCTCCAATCAGTTGCAGCCGGTGCTGTGCGGTACCGCGTTCAAGAACAAGGGCGTTCAGCCGTTGCTCGATGCGGTGATCGATTTCCTGCCTTCACCTCTCGATGTGCCCGCGATCAAGGGCCTGGTGCCGGGCGGCGACCTGGAGCTGGAGCGCAGGTCTGCCGACGACGAACCGTTCTCGGCTCTGGTGTTCAAGATTCTCACCGATCCGTTCGTTGGCCAGCTCGCCTACTTCCGCGTCTACTCCGGTAGCGTGACCACTGGTTCCTCGGTGCTCAATGTCAGCAAGGGCCGCAAGGAGCGTGTGGGTCGGCTGCTTCAGATGCATGCCAATAAGCGTGAGGAGATCAAGGAAGTCTGGGCCGGCGACATCGCGGCGGCGGTCGGTCTGCGGGGGGTCACTACCGGTGACACCATCTGCGATCCTGCCCATCCCATTGTCCTGGAGTCGATGAGCTTTCCGGAGCCGGTGATCGCCGTTTCGATCGAGCCGAAGACCAAGGCCGATCAGGAGAAACTCGGCGAGGCGCTGCAGAAGCTGATGCAGGAAGATCCGACCTTTCGAGTGCATGTCGACCCCGACACCGGTCAGACCCTGATCTCGGGGATGGGGGAGCTTCATCTCGAGATCATCACCGACCGTCTGATCCGTGAGTTCAAGGTCGGCGCCAATATCGGCCGGCCGCAGGTCGCCTACAAGGAGACTCTGCGCATCGAGGCGGAGGGCGAGGGTCGCTTCGTGCGTCAGAGTGGTGGCCGGGGTCAGTTCGGTCACTGCAAGATCCGAGTCCGTCCCGGGAAGGAAGAGGGGCTCACGTTCGACAATCAGATCACCGGCGGTACGATTCCGCGGGAGTTCATCCGGCCGGTCCAGCAGGGCATCGCGGAGGCGATGGAGACTGGGCCGTTGGCGGGCTTCCCGCTCACCTCCATCGAGGTGGATCTCTATGACGGCAGTTTCCATGATGTGGATTCCTCGGAAGTCGCGTTCAAGATCGCCGGGTCGATGGCTCTTCAGGATGCCTGGAAGAAGGCTGATCCCGCACTTCTCGAGCCGGTGATGGCCGTCGAGGTGGTGACTCCGGAGGAGTACATGGGGGATGTCATCGGAGATATCAACAGCCGACGGGGTCGGGTGCAGCAGATGGAGGCGCGCGGCAATGCACAGGTGATCACCTGTCGCGTGCCGTTGGCCGAGATGTTCGGCTACGCCACCGATTTGCGCTCCCAGACCCAGGGTCGAGCGAACTACACCATGCAATTCGCCAGCTACGAGCAGGCGCCCAAGAACGTCAGTGAGGAGATCATCGCCAAGGCAGCAGGCTAGACGGCGAGTGAGATCGAGGAGGAACGATGGCGAAGGAGAAGTTTGAGCGCACGAAGCCACACGTGAACATCGGGACGATTGGTCACGTGGATCATGGGAAGACGACGTTGACGGCAGCGATCACCAAGACGCTGGCGGCGAAGGGTCTTGCGGAGTTTGTGGCGTTCGATTCGATCGACAAAGCGCCGGAAGAGCGCGAGCGTGGGATCACGATCGCGACGGCGCATGTGGAGTACGAGTCGGACAATCGTCACTACGCGCATGTGGACTGTCCGGGTCACGCGGATTATGTGAAGAACATGATCACGGGCGCGGCACAGATGGACGGTGCGGTGCTGGTGGTATCGGCGGCGGACGGTCCGATGCCTCAGACGCGCGAGCACGTGCTTCTGGCTCGTCAGGTGAACGTGCCCCACATCGTGGTGTACATGAACAAGTGCGACCAGGTGGACGACGAGGAGTTGCTGGACCTGGTGGAGCTGGAGATTCGTGAGCTTCTGAGCCAGTACGATTTTCCCGGCGACGACATTCCGATCATTCGTGGTTCGGCGCTCAAGGCTCTGGAGTCGGATGATCCGGACTCCGAGGAGTGCAAGTCGATCTTCGAGCTGATGGAGGCGACGGATAACCACATTCCGGAGCCGGAGCGTGACGTGGACAAGGACTTCCTGATGCCGATCGAGGACATCTTCTCGATTTCGGGTCGCGGCACGGTGGTGACGGGCCGGATCGAGCGCGGCATCGTGAAGGTGGGCGAGGAGATCGAGATCGTCGGGATCCGGGACACCACGAAGACGACGGTGACGGGTGTGGAGATGTTTCGCAAGCTGCTCGATGAAGGGCAGGCGGGCGACAACGTGGGGATCCTGCTGCGGGGTACGAAGAAGGACGAGGTGGAGCGCGGCCAGGTGCTGGCCAAGCCCGGCTCGATCACGCCGCACACGAAGTTCCGGGGTGAGATCTACATTTTGACGAAGGAAGAGGGTGGTCGTCATACGCCGTTCTTCCAGGGATACCGTCCGCAGTTTTATTTCCGTACGACGGATGTGACGGGAGCGATGGTGATGCCGGGCGACAACGTGAACCTCGAGGTGGAGCTGATCGCTCCGATCGCCATGGAGCAGGGTGTGCGCTTCGCGATCCGGGAAGGCGGCCGCACTGTCGGCGCCGGTACCGTCACCGAGATCATCGAGTAAGGACGCTCGGTTCGAAAGCCTGAGGGAGTCTCGAATAATGGAAGAGAAGATACGCATCCGACTCAAAGCGTTCGACTATCGAATTCTGGATTCGTCGACGCACGAGATCGTGGACACCGCGCGCCGTACCGGCGCGCAGGTTGTCGGCCCGATTCCGTTGCCGACCAGGATCTCGAAGTACACCGTCAATCGCTCTCCGAACATCGACAAGAAGTCTCGAGAGCAGTTCGAGATTCGCACCCACAAACGGCTGCTGGACATTCACGAGCCGACCGGACAGACGGTCGATGCGTTGATGCAGCTCGAGTTGCCGGCGGGCGTGGACGTGGAGATCAAGGCCTTCGGCAACTGAGCGCCTGGGGTCGTTGAGCGTAGGAGTCAGGGAAATGGAAGGCATTCTGGGCAAGAAGATCGGTATGACCCAAGTCTTCACCGAAGACGGCACTGCGGTGCCGGTGACGGTGATCAAGGCGGGTCCATGTCTGGTCGTGCAGCGCAAGACCGCCGACAGAGACGGCTACGATGCCGTTCAGCTGGGCCTCGTCGAGGAGATTCCTCCGCGTCGGGTCACCAAGGGGCGTCGAGGCCACTTCGCCAAGGCGAACGTCGGCTCGATGCGCAGACTCGGCGAGTTCGGCGTCGGAGATGGTGATGACGAGATGGGTCCCGGAGATGAGGTCAAGGCCTCGATCTTTGAGGTGGACGAGTACGTGGATGTCGTCGGGACAAGCAAGGGCAAGGGGTTTCAGGGCGTCATGAAGCGGCACAATTTTTCCGGTGGCCGCGCAACCCACGGCTCGATGTTCCATCGCGCTCCCGGTTCGGTCGGGCAGGCCTCGGATCCTTCGCGCGTCTTTCCCGGGCAGAAGATGCC
>JBDGUY010000269.1:0-3038 GCA_039585935.1 Gemmatimonadota bacterium | reverse complement strand
CGCCCCGGCTGCGAGGACGGTGGCGAGGAAAAAGGCGCCGAGAAGCACCATGAACGCCACGTACCAGATGGCGGGGTGGAGCTCCGTCTCCACGACGAGCCAGGCCACGAGGATGCCGAACACCACGAAAGCCAGGACGTGGATCCCGTTGTAGGTGAAGACCGCAGCGGGCGTCACCTCCCCTTCGCCACCCCCGGCTCCGCCGAAGACGGCCTGTCCCAGAGTGGCAACCGTGTAGAAGACCGAGCGGCCGGTCACCAGATCCACGATGCCGAGGACCAGCGCGACGGTCACATAGCCGATCAGGCCCGCAACCAGGCCCTCATAGAAGACACGCTGCTGCGTCTCGCTCATGGCGCCTCTCCTGTTACATGCACCCTTCTTCGGACTTGGTCTTGAACTCGATTAGGATCACCTCGGCCGTCCCGTCCGGGTTGTGCATCCTAAAGGTGTTGTCTGTGAGCATGACCGCAACGGCGTCCGGATGCCAGTGCATGACGGACTTCTCTCCGGGACCGTAGGTGATCCGAAGCACCCGCACCTGATCGTTCTCGAACTCGACCTTGTAATGGTCTGAATCGGCCACGGTCGCGTCCTGGGCAGACGCGGGAGCCGCGAACAGCAATAGCAGACCGAGTGCGGCAAGGTTGACTCGTCTCACGGGGACCTCCTGTGGATGGGGGATTTGATCGTCGGAGCCCCACGATACTGGAGGCCCGGATGCGTTCAGGGACGGCCCCCGAAAGGAACCGCCCCTGAGCTTACGGACCGCTGAGAGGCTTACGGATCCGGATACGCGGTGTCGTCCGCCATGGCCTTGTAGAGGTCCCGCATATCGTCCACGTCGTTCACTCCCAGATTGAGCATCTGGGTACCCAGCTGGCCGAACTTGACCTTGTGCTGGGCTTCGTTGGACTTCTGGCGGAAGAAGCTCCCCACGCTGTAGCTACCGTCCACAATGATCGCCGTCCCGTTGGCACCGTGGCAGAAGGCGCAGTCGGCGTCCGCGTAAACGGCGTTTCCGCTGGCCGCATCGCCGTCCTTCCCGAGGTTAGACGAGGTCCAGCTGCCGGTCGGATATGAGCCAGTGGTCGTAAAATCGTACAGTTCGTCGGTATCGACAACCTCCTCCTTCAGAAACTTCACCAGGTCCCAGACCTGCGCGTCTGTCATGAACTCGCTGAAGTTCGGCATCTGGTCGCCGACCGTCGAGTTGGTGGCAGGGTCGTAGGAGGCCAGATCGGCGTCCAGGTTGCGGCGTCCCGTTGATTGCATGATGTCGTCGAACAACTCCTGCGGTGTATGCTCGGCGGCGTGCTCCTTGAGATCCACGGACGAGACATTGGGCCGCGAGGTCCTGGGTGCTCGGCTGATGTAGGCACCCGCGTTGCCGAGCAGGTCCCAGCCGTGGCACTGCTTACAGCGATAGAAGTTCGAGAAGTCGCTGAAGTGGTCGGCGTTCGCGCCGAAATCCCACCCGGTCTCGGAGGCCCAGAACTGGTCGAACATCTGTCCGCCGTTCATGCCATCGGCAGCCGTAAAGCCTGGGGGATCGCTGGGACCAGGACCGGGACCGGGACCGGGACCAGGACCGGTTGGGTCGTCGCTGGAGCATCCCGGAAGCGTGAGAAGGAGGAAACAGGCAGCGAGGGAGTAGGACAACAAGTGACGGACAGAGCGATAAAGCATGGCACCTACCTCCCGGACCCGTAGATCCGCATGTGTGGGCTGATCTGGTAGAATTCAAACGTTTTCATTATACTGAGTGGTATGTTGTGTACACAAGTGCAACTAACGTGCCTATGCGTACAGTAAAACTGCTCGAGCAACGGGACTGGTTGGACGCGGGCTTGGAACTACTGCGAGCCCGCGGCATCGGGGGAGTTGAGGTCAACCCGCTCTGCCGTCGTGTGGGCGTCACAAAGGGAAGCTTCTACTACCACTTCGAGAACCGGGAAGAGTTCCTTCAGCGCTTGCTTGAACACTGGCTGGAGACCTGCGCACCCACACCGGAGCAAGTTGCGAAGTTTGACCATGTGGCAGGACTGGAAGCCCGGGTCCGAGCCGTACTCGACCTCATCCGGGAGCACGATCTCGGCCGCTACGACCTCCCAATGCGGACGTGGGCGACTGAGGATGCGAAGGCGCGTCAAGCGGTGGAGTTGATGGATAAGCTGCGATTGTCGGCCACGGCCAGGCTGTTCGAGGCCGACGGCTGGGCGCGGGATGCTGCGTATCAGCGGGCCCGGACCATGGATTATTTCATCGCGGGCCGGTACGAGATCGAGGGAGCCCCGCCGACCGCGGAGGAAGGGGCCGAGTTCGCCCGTATGCTCACCTGCGTAGAGGCTGGATCATGCTGAATCCGGCGCCCCCGAGGAAACGGCTGGCAGAGTCCTCCATCCGCTAGTTGTCTGGCAAGACTCGTTGATTGGTGGTTTCGCGGAACATCTTCGCGCCGCAACATGAAGCGGAGGTACCGGCCGACGAGTGGCACGCCCGCGCGGGCCTTGAGGCCGAATTCGCGGTAAAGCTCCCCCAGGGTTCGAGCGATCTTCGACTCGAGAACCGGATCTGAACGAAAGCACCGCCGGGCCGCCCACAACGCACCGGCGTAGCTGATTGCGAGATGTCGCGCCTCCCAGGCGAACCGCTTGCGTATCCGGGCCTCGGGATGGTTTTTGTACCGCCGCCACCCCTGTAGCGTAGTTCGCGCCAGCCTCACGATGCTCGGTCCGTTCACCCTGAAATCACGATCGAACGCCCTTTGCAGGAACTCCGCTTCCTGCCCTTGCCGGATGTGGGGGTGTTTATGGCAGAACCTGAACTGCCCGTGCCGGTCCGCCTCGGGGCATTCCCGGCCATCGAGCAGTGTGCCGCTCTCCAGATGCTCGGCGTGCAACGGGGTACCGCCGAGGGGCGTGTACAGCATGAACTGATGAAACTCCGTGTCGTGAGCCACGGCGTGCTCGATGGCCGCGTCGATGTTCTCAGGCATGTGTTCCTCGAGCCCGATGATCGTTGAGCCGAGCACGCGG
>JBDGUY010000268.1:0-2602 GCA_039585935.1 Gemmatimonadota bacterium | reverse complement strand
ATCCGGGTGCGGATGGCGGCGGTGGACGAGGACATCTGGCCCATGCCCTCGGCACTCGGGAACGTTCCGCCCGATCCGGCGCTCCAGCGGACGGAGTTCTCGCAGATGATGCTCGATGGTCGGGTCGTGCACCGCGACATCCTCGAAGAGATCTACGCCGAGGTCAACGAGATGTACGGGACGGAGATCCCGGTGCCGTAGAAGTTGCGCGTACGCGAATTGGAGGGATGAGATGAAGCTCAACCGATTCGGACTAATGACGCTACTGCCGTTGGCACTGGCCGGGTGTACCAGTGAAGGGACGGTGATCGAACCAGGGGCCCGCCCTAACATCCTGCTCATCGTCGCGGACGACCTGGGCTACAGCGATGTCGGCGCTTTCGGAGGCGAGATCCGCACCCCCACGATCGATCGGCTAGCCGCGGAAGGCCTGCGGTTCTCCGGCTTCCACGTGCTGCCCACGTGCTCTCCCACTCGCTCGGCCCTGCTGTCCGGCAACGACAACCACGTGGCCGGCCTGGGCGTAATGGGCGAGTTCATCTACCCGGAGATCTCGGACCTTCCCGGCTACGCCGGTCACCTGGCCGACCAGGTCGCCACGATTCCCGAGATCCTTCGCGAGGCGGGCTACCACACCTACATGGCCGGGAAGTGGCACCTGGGCGAAGAGGATTCACAGAGTCCGTACGCGCGCGGCTTCGAGCAGACGTTCACGATGATGAACGGCGGGGGCAGCCACTGGGCGGACATGCGCCCGCTGTCGCCGCCGCAGACGATGATCTATCGGAGGAACGGGCAGCGGATCGACGAGCTGCCGGAGGACTTCTACTCGTCGAAGGACTACACGGACGCGCTGATCGAATTCATCGACAGCGATAAGGACGACGGAAAGCCGTTCTTCGCCTACATGTCGTACACGGCCCCTCACGACCCCCTGCACGCTCCGGCCGAGTACGTCGCGAAGTACCGCGGCACGTACGACGACGGCTGGGATGCGCTCGCACGGAGGCGGCTCGCGAGTTTGCAGGAGCTCGGCCTGGTACCCGCGGAGGTCTCCGAGTTTCCTCCCAACTTCATGACCCGAGCATGGGACGGCCTTCCGGCTGACGAGCAGGCGATCCACGCACGCGACATGGAAGTGTACGCGGCGATGGTCGAGTACATGGACATGTCGATCGGGCGCTTGTTCGACTACCTGAGGGAGAACGGGCTGTACGACAACACTCTGATCGTCTTCTTCTCCGACAACGGCGCGAACGGAGCTCACGCGACCACGTATCCCGGCAACGCCGACGGCAGCTATCTGGCCACGTTCGACAACGCGCTGGAGAACCGGGGCCTCCCCGGTTCGTTCATCGACATGGGACCGAACTGGGCTCAGGCCAGCTCCGCTCCGTTCCGGTTCTTCAAGAGCTTCACCACGCAGGGCGGGATCCGGTCCCCGCTGATCGCCAGGTTGCCGGGGACGATGAGCACCGCCGGACAGTGGAACCAAGCCTTCCTGCACGTGACGGACATCATGCCGACGTTCCTCGAGATGGCCGGCGCTACATACCCGCAGGCTCTGGACGGAACACCGATTCGACCGCCCATCGGCCGGTCAATGGTGCCGATCCTGAACGGCGAGCAGGATCGTATTCGCGAGAACGAAGGCGTCGGCTACGAGCTGTTCGAGATGAGGGCGTACCTCCAGGACGACTGGAAGTTGCTCCGTCTCCCCGAACCGTTCGGCACGGGTGCGTGGCAACTCTACGACCTGGCACTGGATCCCGGTGAGATCCATGACGTCTCCGGAGCGAATCCGGACGTCAAGACGGCTCTGGTTGCTGCCTGGGAACAGTACGCCGAAGCGAACGACGTCGTCGACCACGGAGGACGCTTCGACGCGGCCTATCGTGCGGCCTACGGAGACCACTGAGCGGAGGCGGCCAGATACGGCGTAGACGGGACTCGCGTTAGTACCGCCAACCGGCGACCTGCAGACGTTCTCTTTCGTGCCCCGAATCGGCTGCCTCTTCTCGTGGCGGCCGAAGAGGCCGACGAATTAGGAGACCGCACCCGAGGGCTCGAACGCGAAAGCGGGCGCCCCGTGGGACGCCCGCCTTGTACTGCATCCGGTCCGACGGTTCAGCCGATCAGCCGCCGTCCGGCGTCAGCGCTTCCATCGCGTCGCCCAGACTGAAGCTGCCTGGCTTCTGTCGCGGCGGGTACTCAACGAACGTGGCCAGGAAGTTCCCCACATAGTCCGCGGCCGGAAGCAGGAGATACGCCCGATCGAGCCACCAGTCGTCGTAGGTGTTCGAGGTGACCATTCCTCGCTCGTACGGGTCACGGCGCAGGTTCTCCAGCAGCGGCGCGCGGAGCGGAACGAACGGCTCACGCCAAGCCTGGAACGTCGCCTCGGCCCGTTGCTCGAGGAAAATGACCTTCCAGTCGTTGTAACGCAGAGCCGTCAGGTCGCCATCATCCGAGAAGTAAAAGATCTCGTGGCGCGGACTTTCGTCCGTCTGGCCCGTCAGCATCGGCAGAATGTTGTAGCCGTCGAGATGGACCCGGTAGCTGCGGGAACCGAGGCTCTGCCCACCGAGAAGCTGCTGCTTGA
>JBDGUY010000267.1:0-2610 GCA_039585935.1 Gemmatimonadota bacterium | reverse complement strand
AAGCGACCTTTTATAAATTGGGATGTTACAGAATACGAGCTAGGTGGCGTTACTAAGAAGTTTCTTACCAATATGCCAGATAACCATAAAGTATCTTTAAACTCGCATGGATGGCTTTATTATAAGCCTACTATCCTATTATCTAAATTTACGGTAATTACAAAAGATAGCGCAGGAGCTACTATTAACACTTTTGAAATAGACATAACAGGAGGAGCTACAGACATTCAATTTATACCTAGCTCTCCTGCATCTTTAAACAATATTGACAATACTAATATAACAGTAGGAGCGCAGCCTATTATAGATTCTAGCGTAGCATCTTATGAGTTATATATTGTTAGATTATTTTTACCTGCTCAAGTATCGGAAACTAGAACCTTTGTACTAGAGGAGTCTTGTAAATACAATACTAATACTTTAATCTTTCAAAACAACTTAGGCGCATTCGATAGCTTTACTTTTTACTTAGGCGATATGTCTATGACTGAGATAGAACGAAAGGATATGAAGGTAAATGTAGATACTGTAGTAGGCAACGATATAGTGAATAGCATGAATGAGCGCGAAAAGGTTACATACTACACAAAGAAAAGCGAGACTATTAAGCTAATGTCTGACTGGATCTCAGAGGAGGAGAGCAACTGGTTACTAGAGTTAATGTCTAGTCCTGAGATATACTTGCAAGAGGGTAACGAACTTACAGCAGTAGCTAAGATTAAAGCAACCAACTACACTAAAAAGAAAGTAGTACGCGACAAACTATTTAAAATTGAAGTAGAGCTAGAGCTA
This sequence comes from Gemmatimonadota bacterium, assembly GCA_039585935.1. Lineage (GTDB taxonomy): Bacteria > Gemmatimonadota > Gemmatimonadetes > Palauibacterales > Palauibacteraceae > Carthagonibacter. The sequence goes on along the minus strand of JBDGUY010000267.1, from coordinate 1,818 downwards.
GGTTATGACGATTACAGACAAAGAATGTAAATGGTAAAAGAGAAACTTATAATAGGTGGGGTTGACATTCCAATAGACAAAGGTATAAGTACTGTATTAACTTTTAGTATTAAGGATATACAGCAACCCGATAAGGTAAAGTCTAGCTTTAGTAAGACTATTAAATTGCCAGGAAGTAAGGCAATAAATGACAAGCTAAATTTTATATTCGAGGTTAACTCAGACTCTACATTTAACCCTAACTTAAAGCTAGATGCTACTTACTTTCAAAATGACATTGCAGTATTTAGCGGTTTTATCCAGTTAAAAGATATACACAAAAAAGACTATAACCAAGTCGAATATAGTGTAGTATTGTTTGGAGAAACTGCAAACATATTTCGAGAGCTAGGTAATAAGTTTTTGAATGATGTAGGCATGAACTGGCAAGAGCTAGACCATGACTATACAAGAGTTAACCAAGAGGACAGTTGGAATACTAGCTACATTCTTAACGGAGTGGTTACTCCCTTTGCTTTAGGTAGTGGATACGTTTACCCTATGATCAACTACGGTAATGACACAGATATAGATAGATACGATGTTACAGAGATGTTCCCTGCTGTTTATGTAAAGGAATACATCGACAGAATGTTTTTAGATGCAGAATATACCTATACATCAAACTTTTTTAATACCTCTCCCTTTAGACATTTAATTATACCATTTAACGGTAAAGAATTTAAGCCTACAGAAACGGATTTAAGCCCTAGAAGAGTACAAGTAAACACTCCTTTATTTTTGTCTAGTGGAACTAATAACTATACTTTAGATTCATCTATTTACCCTAATAACACATCTGTAGAGGATACTTTAATATTTACTAATGAGGTTGTTGATGCTAACAACCAATACAACCCAACTACTGGCGAATTAACAATAGGAGCAACTGGCTTTTATAGGCTTACAGTAGATGTTACTTTACAAATGGATACAACTCCGCAAGCAGGTAGCGCAGCAGCAGGAGATTTACTTTTAAATGGAGATGCTGCCTTTAAAAATAATTTTGGTATTTATGTAAATGGGGTTTTTACTAATGCTGTAAATTCTTTTACTACTGCAAATAATTTAACTCCTGCGGTAACTTATCAAACTGCAAACCCTACTACATATCCAGACAGCAACTTTATAGACCCTACTTTAACAGATAGAAATTATAATCCTCCTAATAAATATCAATTAAACACAGACATACAATTAAATGCAGGAGATGTAGTAACTACAAAAATAGGTACATTGTGGAGGTTTAACTCTACCCCCGTAAATGGAGCAGGTTATTTACCTTTTGTAGATATTGCACCTTATTACGATGACAATAGTACTCCTTTGCCTTTTCCTCCATTTACTAAAGACCAATATGAAGCAGATTTTAAGATAACAATTCTAACAGCTAACTTATCATTAAATGTATTAGACTCTCCTTATTTAGAAGGCGATACTGTAAATATGTTTACTGCTATTCCTGACAAGGTAAAACAAAGAGACTTTTTAACGTCTATTATAAAGATGTTTAATTTGTATATGATACCTGACGAGAACAACCCTAAGAATATTATAATAGAACCTAGAAAGGACTTTTATACTACGGATATAATAGACTGGAGTCAGAAGCTAGATTATTCTCAAGAGCATACTTTAACACCTACAGGAGTAACCAATAAACAAAGATACATATACACTTACAAGCAAGATACAGACTATTATAATAAGAAATACGAGAATAGCTGGCTAGATATTTACGGAGTTAGAAACGTGTACATAGAGAATGACTTTAATAAA
>JBDGUY010000266.1:0-2611 GCA_039585935.1 Gemmatimonadota bacterium | reverse complement strand
GTCGGCGACGGCAGTGCCAAGCAGAACCGGATCGCGATCGCCGAGGACGGCCTGGTGGTCACGTATGCGACCGCGAAGAAAGGGCCGTTCAAGGTCCAGCCGCTGACGCTCACCCATCCGGACGGCACGGTGGAAACCGAGTTCCCACCGGACCGCCACGACCTCCTGCAGCTCACGTATCGCGTCAAGCTGCCTCTCGAAGTCGAGTATCCGGAGGAGCAACCCGACTGATCCGGTTTCCGCCGATCAACCCACACGTCCATCTGAGAGCGAGGCTCGATGAGATTGACCGGCCGAGTAGCCATCGTCACGGGAGCAGGCCGCGGGATCGGCCGCGGCATCGCACGCCGGTTCGCCGCGGAGGGCGCGGCGGTGCTTCTCACGTCGCGGACGGCCGCCGAGCTCGAAGAGGCCGCGGCGGAGATCACCGAGAGCGGCGGCGAGGCGGCGACCTTGGCGGCCGATATCAGCCGAGAGACCGAGTGCGATAGGGTGGTCGAAGAAGCCCGCGACCGCTTCGGTGCCATCGACATTCTCGTCAACAACGCCGGTATTTTCGGTCCCGTCCGACCGGCCGAGGAGATCACTCCCGCGGAGTTCGACGAGGTGATCGCGATCAACGTGCGCGGACCGTTTCTGCTCAGCCGCCTCGTGCTTCCGGCGATGTACGAGCGCAGCTCCGGAGTAATCCTGAACATCTCGAGCATCGGGGCGAAGCTCGCCTTCCCGTGGAACGGCGCCTACGGCACCTCGAAAGCCGCGATCATCGGCCTCACCCGCACGATCGCGGCCGAGGCCGCGAGACGAGGCGTCCGTGTCAACGCGATCTGTCCCGGACCGGTGACCGAGACGCGGATGTCACAGGAGCTGGGTCGGGCGATCGGGGAGAGGCTGGGCCTGGACGAGGAGGCCCAGCGCGAGGGGTTCCTTGAGAACGTGCTGCAGGGTCGGGCCCAGACCGTCGACGAGATCGCCGCCGCGGCACTTTTCCTGGCGTCCGACGAGGGAAGCGCGATCACCGCGCAGGCCATCAACGTGGATGGCGGCATGGTCTACTACTGAGGGGTCTCCAAGCAGTCCGGCAGCGTCGAATCTCACCGAGTAGCGTCCATCCGATCTCAACCACTTTCAGGAGAGAACCATGATCGATGTCGGGGCAATGGCGCCGGATTTCGAGCTGAAGATGGATTCCGGCCAAACGGTCCGCCTCGCCGACAACCGGGGGCGGCGGGTCATCCTCTACTTCTACCCGAAGGACGACACGTCCGGCTGCACGAAGCAGGCATGCGGCTTCAGGGACCACTTGCCGGAATTCGAGGCCCGGGATGCAATCGTCCTGGGTGTCAGCCCCGATGGCTTGGCTTCACATGAGAGATTTCGAGACAAGTACCAGCTCAACTTCCCTCTCCTCTCGGATCCGGATCATTCCGTAGCTGCCGCGTACGGCGCCTGGGGAAAGAAGAAGATGTACGGTCGCGAGTACGAGGGGATTCTACGGAGCACGTTCGTCATCGCTCCCGACGGCCGGGTGGAAAAGGTCTACGAGAAGGTGAAGCCGGCCGGGCACGCGGAGCTGTTGCTGGAAGACCTCCCGAGCTAGAGCTCCACCCGACGCCCGGAGGCCGTCTACCGTGCAGGAGTATGGAATCTCCCGCGGGTTGGGGTTGTCGAAATGGTGAGCGTCGGAGATGAGAACCGTCGAACGCTCGGAGGCAGCATCAAGATCACGTGCGAACCGCGAGAACATGGAGTGAGGACGATGAGGAAACGGACGAAGAGGATTCGGCTGCCGAGATCGGGCAGGCGCAGGATATGGCTCAGCGGCCTGGCGGGACTGGCACTGGTCGCGATCCTCGCGGCACCGGCCGAGGCTCAGCAACAGGGGAAGCGTCAGCGCGGCATGGACCCGGAAGCGCGCATGGAGAGGTTGAAGGCAAGCCTCGAGCTCACCGACGATCAGGTCGCGGCGCTCGAACCGATCTTCGCGGCTCATGATCAGAAGCGTCGCGAGCTGTTCGAGAGCCGCAGTGCGGAGCGCCAGGCGATGCGGGAGCAGATGGAGGGCCTCCGGCTCGAGATGGACGAAGAGCTGGCCCAGGTTCTGAACGAAGAGCAGATGAAAACGTACGTCGAGCTCCGCGCAGAGACTCAGCAGCGGTTCAGGGAAGGTCGACGTGGAGGACGTGGTAAGCCTCCACCGTCGGAAGGCTGAGCACGCATGAGGCGGCCGCGCGTGCGGACGGCGGTCGGCGCCCGCACATTGCTCGACGATGAACGATCGCATTCCGGACGGGGATCTTCTGGAGCGGGCCCGCAAAGGGGATCACGCGGCATTTCGTACGCTTGTCGATCGTTACGAGCACGTGGTGGCGGCCACCGTCATCGGTATGCTCGGTTCGGGGGCGGAGGCGGAAGACGTCGGACAGGAGACCTTCATCAGGTTCTATGCGGCGCTGAACCGCTTTCGGGGAGAAGCGTCACTGAAAACATATCTTACGAGAATCGCCATCAACCAGTCTCTCAACGCCCTCAAGAGGCGGAAGCGGTTCCTCTCCCGGCACGTGGAGGGCGAGTTGATAGATACGATCGAGCTGGAACCCGGGGCGGAGCC
>JBDGUY010000265.1:0-2625 GCA_039585935.1 Gemmatimonadota bacterium | reverse complement strand
GGCGCCAATACTACCATCTTCAGTGCCGTCGATGTGTTCATGATTCGTCCGCTGCCGTACCCGGAATCCGACCGGCTGTACACTGTCTGGACCAACAACCGTGAGCGCGGCTGGACGCAGGTCTCCTATTCCGTACCGGATTTTGTCGACCTGCGCGAGCAGAGCCGCACGATATCCGTCGCCGCGACGAGCGGAGCCAGCTTCAATCTCTCGGAGGGAGACCGGCCCGAGCGGCTGACCGGCGCGCGTGTGACGGCGAACTTCTTCCAGGTACTGGGCATCCAGCCCGCCGAGGGCCGCGGCTTCTTGCCGGATGAAGAGATCGAAGGCCAGCACCAGGTCGTCGTCATCACCGATGGACTCTGGCAGCGCCGTTTCGGTGGCGACCCCGGCATTCTGGGAAGCACAGTGTTGTTGAACGGCGCGCCCTATACGGTGGTGGGCGTAATGCCGCCGAAGTTCTGGTACAGGAGCCCGGGCAACGACATCCTGGTCCCGTTTCCCATCTCGGGCACCGAAGCCCGTAACTCTCATTACGTGGGTGTTCTGGCACGTCTCAATGCCGGTTTCAGCGAAGAGCAGGCCAGGGACGAAGCCGAGAGAATCGCCACCCAGCTAGCCCGGGAGTATCCCGAGACTAATGCTGGGAACGGCGCGGCTCTCATCACCCTGCACGATGACATTTTCAACGAAGGCTTCGAGACCGGGAGCCTGATCTCCAGCATCGCCGTGTTGTTCGTTCTGCTCATCGCCTGTGCCAACGTGGCCAATCTCCTGCTGACCCATGCGGCAGGGCGCGATCGCGAGGTTGCCGTGCGAACCGCGCTTGGGGCGAACCGTGCCCGGATCGTCAGACAGTTCCTGACGGAAGCGCTGATCCTCTCGGTGGCCGGCGCCGCGCTGGGTGTGGGGCTGTCCGTGTTCGGTATCCGCGGGCTGATCTCCGTGATGCCACCCTGGTTCCCACGCGTGGACGAGATCGGCCTGAATGGGCGCGTGCTGTGGTTCACCCTTCTCGCCGCCGTCGTCAGCGCCATCCTGGTTGGTCTAGCGCCCGCCATCCAGGGCGCGCGGGCGAACACGGTTGACTCCCTCAAAGAAGGCGGCAGGGGAGGTACCGCGGTTCGCGGAGGCCGGCTGCGGAAGGCCCTGGTAGTGGGCGAGGTCTCGCTGGCCCTGGCTCTCGTCGTTTGCTCCGTGCTCCTGGTGCAGGGGTTCGTGAACGTGCGCCTTGCAGACAGAGGATTCGACGAAACCGATGTTCTGACCTTCAGGGTAGCGTTGCCCGCTGCGAGTTACCCGGACACAGCGTCCCTTGTCGATTTCCACACACAGCTGGGCCAGCGGTTGCAGGCGTTGTCCGGAGTGGGCAGCGTCGGCGCGACCACAATCCTCCCGACCGAGGGCAACAGCAGCACCTCGTACGCGCTCCCGGGCGAGGACATCGAGAGCGAACTCACTCGCAAGGTGACGAGCATCCGCGATGTTACTCCAGGCTACTTCGAAGCGCTGGATATCCCTGTCCTCCGCGGGCGCGGGATCGAGGATCGCGACCGGGCCGACGGCAGGCGCGTGATCGTGATCAACGAGGCGATGGCGGAGCGGCACTGGCCGGACGTCGATCCGGTCGGACGTGAGCTCATCTTCTACTCCGGCCATAAGGAGATCGTCGGCGTGGTCGCCAACACGAACGATCAGGGGAGCCAGCTGGGCGATCGACCCATGGTGTTCTTCTCCGCCTATCAGGATGACAATCGGGGCATGAGCTGGGTGGTCGAGTCGGACATGCCGATCGAGACACTGGCGGGTGCCGTTCGGGCGGAAGTGTTGTCCCTGGATCCCAACCTCCCGGCGTACAACGTTCGGACATTCAGCGAGGTCATCGACGAGTCGCTGGGCGGTGACACGATCATGGCGAAGATCATGTCCGTGGTGGCGATCGTCGCTCTCGTGCTCGCACTGGCCGGCGTGTACGGGGTGATGGCCTACTCGGTATCGCAGCGCAGGCAGGAGATGGGGGTACGCATGGCGCTGGGCGCCCAGAACCGCGATGTGCTGGGCATGGTGTTGCGCCAGGGCTCCGTCCTGGCCGCAATCGGCGTGGTGCTTGGCCTTGCGGTGGCGTTCGGCATGGCCCGTGGCCTGTCGTTCTTCCTGTACGGCGTGAGCGCGTTCGAGCCGGTCACCTACGGCCTGGTGGCCGCCGCGCTTCTGCTCTCGGCCGTTGTCGCCACCTTCTTCCCGGCGCGCAGTGCCACGAAGGTGGACCCGGTCGTGGCCCTGAGGGCGGAGTAGGCCTCAGCCGGCGCGCGGTCAGCTCTCCTCCGCCTCGATCGTGCGCGGCCAATCGTCCTTCAGCAGCCGCGACAGAGCCCGATCGGCCAGGCGCTTCCCACCGGTCTGGCAGTTTGCGCAGTAGTTGGTCTCACGATCGGCATACACGATGCGCTGGACGGGCGCGCCGCACGCGGGGCAGGACTGGCCGTATTTGCCGTGCACCGCCATCTCCGCCCGGAATGCCGTCACCTTCTCGGGGAAGCCGTCTCCAACTTCCGCGCGAAGTCGATCCATCCATTCGCGCAGCACCTGGCCCGTTGCGAGATGGAGCGACCGGATCTCTCCGTC
>JBDGUY010000264.1:0-2641 GCA_039585935.1 Gemmatimonadota bacterium | reverse complement strand
ACATCGGGTCCGTTTACGACTTCGCCGACCCGCAGGCCGGCGATTCGACGCACGCCTTCCTCAGAGTACCGGAACGCTCCCGTCACGACGACGCTGTCGACGCGCACCTGGTAGAGAGTCTGCTCCTGTCCCCACAAAGGCGCGACCCTCGCCACCACGAGCATGACGAGGGCTACGCATATCCGAGCGAACTGGCCTGATTTCACTGCGCGGAACTGTGCGATACCGCCTGAAAGACTAGAGAATCACCGTCATCCGCCACGTCGACCGCGATCTCGTCCCCCTTGGCGAATTCTCCCATTAGGATTTTCTCCGACAGCGCGTCCTCAACGTACCTCTGGATCATCCTCTTCAGCGGACGCGCCCCAAACTTATCATCATATCCCCGTTCCACGAGGAAGTCCACGGCCGCATCGCTCAGCGAAAGGGACAGCTCTTCCTCGGCCAGACGGTGCTGAACGTCTCGCAGCATGATGTGGACGATCTGACCGATCTGCTCCTTCGACAGCGGGTGGAACACGATCGTCTCGTCGATCCTGTTCAGGAACTCCGGGGTGAACACCCGATCGATCTCATCCCGAATCCGTTCGGCCATTCGATCGTAATCGATCCCGGCCTCTTCTCCAGCGCCGAAGCCGAGCGCCTTGCTGTTCGCAATGTCCCGGGCGCCGACATTCGAGGTCATGATCAAGACGGTGTTCTTGAAATCGATGACCCGGCCGTAATTGTCCGTCAAGCGCCCCTCATCCAGAACCTGGAGCAGGATATTGAACACGTCCGGGTGTGCCTTCTCGATCTCGTCCAGCAGAACCACACTGTAGGGACGTCTCCTGACCGCCTTCGTCAGCGCTCCGCTGTCCTCGTATCCCACGTATCCGGGAGGCGCCCCGATGAGACGGCTGACCGAAAACTTCTCCATGTACTCGGACATGTCGACCCGGATCAGGGCCTGGTCATCGGCAAACAGGAATCGAGCCAGCTGTCTCGCGAGCTCTGTCTTTCCGACCCCCGTCGGACCGCAGAATATGAAGCTGCCGATCGGTCTGTCCGGGTCCTTGAGGCCGGCGCGCGTTCGCCTGATCGCCCTGCTCAACGCCTCGATCGCCTCGTCCTGCCCTACGACCGTATCGTGAAGCTCTTCCTCCATCTTGAGGAGCCGTGCAGTCTCCTCTTCTCGCAACCGGCTCACCGGAATCCCGGTCGAACGCGACACGATGAAGGAGATCGCCTCCTCGTCCACGACAGGTCGAAAGTCGCGCTGCTGTCGTTCCCACTCATCCTTCCGTCGCCGGATCTCGGCCTGCAGCTCTTTTTCCCTGTCCCGCAGTAGCGCTGCCTTTTCGAAGTCCTGGTCTCGAATTGCCTCGTCCTTGCGGTTGCTCAGCTCGTCCATCTCTTCCTGAAGCTGCTGTACCTCGGGCGGAGGAACCTGGGCTCCAAGTCGCGAGCGGGCGCCGGCCTCGTCGAGCACGTCGATCGCCTTGTCCGGCAGGAAGCGGTCAGTGATGTAGCGGTCAGACAGCTTCGCAGCCGCGATCAACGACTCGTCCGGGAGCTCCACGTTGTGGTGGTCTTCGTAGTGCTTTCGCAGCCCCTTCAGGATCTCGAACGTCTCGTCAATCGACGGCGGCTCGACTATGACGGTCTGGAATCGGCGTTCCAGTGCCCCGTCCTTTTCGATGTACTTGCGGTATTCATTCAGCGTCGAAGCTCCCACGCACTGAAGTTCGCCGCGCGCCAGCGCCGGCTTCAGCATGTTGGAGGCATCGATGGCGCCCTCCGCGGCACCTGCGCCCACGAGCGTGTGAAGCTCATCGATGAACAGGATGATTCCATCATTCCCCGAGATCTCGTTCACGATCGCCTTCAGACGTTCCTCGAACTGGCCCCGGTATTTCGTTCCGGCGATTACCGCTGCCATGTCCAGAGCGAGGACCCTGTGCTCCTTGAGGCTCTCGGGGACGTCCGCCCGCACGATCTTCTGGGCGAGGCCCTCGACAATCGCCGTCTTTCCGACACCCGGCTCGCCGATCAGAACGGGATTGTTCTTCTTGCGCCTCGACAGCACTTCCATCACACGCTCGATTTCGGCTTCGCGCCCGATCGTCGGATCGAGCTTGCCTTCGTCGGCGAGAACCGTGAGGTCCCGGCAGAAGTGATCCAGGGCAGGTGTCTTGGACTTACCCTCTTCCCGGGCGGAAGCGATCGGCGGACCTGATTCGTGGGACGCCGCCGGCATGTCCGTACCAAGGAGTTTCAGCATCTCGGCTCGAGCCTCGTCCACGCCGATCCCGAGTTCTCCCAGGACCTTCGCGGCCAGGCCACGTTCTTCGCGCAACAGACCGAGCAGGAGGTGCTCAGTCCCGACGTAGCTGTGATTCAGTTCGCGGGACTCGGCCATCGCGTACTCGAGCACCTTCTTGGCCCGCGTCGTATACGGAAGCTCGCCGATCGGCGTCGTCGCCTTCCCCGGCCGGATATTCTCTTCAACGAGACGCAACAGGTCGTCGAGGTCCGCCGCCAGATTCCTCAGGACCTCTGCCGCGACGCCCTCGCCCTCGCGAATCAACCCGAGGAGGATGTGCTCGGTCCCGACATAATCGTGCTGCAGGCGCACGGCCTCTTCGCGGGCCATCGCCAG
>JBDGUY010000263.1:0-2648 GCA_039585935.1 Gemmatimonadota bacterium | reverse complement strand
TCCGAACACATCACCGCTCATGTCGCCGATACCGGCGACCGTGAATTCATCGGCCTGGGAGTCCGTTCCCATCTCCCGGAAGTGTCGTTTCACGCACTCCCATGCCCCCCGGGCCGTGATTCCCATTGCCTTGTGGTCGTAGCCCTTCGAACCACCCGATGCGAAAGCGTCTCCAAGCCAGAACCCGTATTGCTCAGCGAGTTCATTCGCGGTGTCGGACAGGGTGGCTGTCCCCTTATCGGCCGCCACTACCAGATACGGATCGTCTTTGTCGCGGATGACGGTATCCGGCGGGTGAACGATCTCGCCTTCGACGACGTTGTCGGTCAACGACAGGAGAGCACCGACGAAGTCCCGGTAGCTGTCGACGCCGGCCTTCCGTCTCTCTTGCGGGTCCATGGGCGGCCGGGTCACTACGAACGCTCCCTTCGATCCGGCGGGTACTATGACCGCGTTCTTCACCTGCTGCGTCTTCACGAGCCCGAGGACCTCCAGACGGAAATCTTCTTGCCGGTCGCTCCAGCGGAGTCCTCCGCGAGCCACGTCACCCATGCGCAGATGCGCTCCTTCGGTGCGGGCGCTGCTTACCCATATCTCGTGCCTGGGTCTCGGCTTCGGCATGAACTCCAGGCGGGGACAGTCGAATTTCAGGGCGATTGCCCTCTCTGGGTGGCGGTTGAACTCGGCCTGATAGTAATTCGTGCGAACCGTCGCTTTCACGAGCTCCAGCAGCCGACGGAGAGTCCGGTCGTCTTCGATGCTCCGAACGTCTTCGAGCATTCGGCCGAATTCGTCTTCCAGTGCGACGACCGCCTTGCTTCGATCACCCTTGAATCCTGGATCGAACAGCGCTTCGAAGATCCCGAACAGCAGCCCGGCGGCCGCGGGCTGTTCGAGTAGCGGACGGCGAAGTCCCAGGCGGCTGGAGACAGCTCCGATCCGGAACGCGTAGGCACCGTACGCCTTGATCAGGGCGACCTGTCGCCACGTAAGTCCGGCCGACAGAATCAGACTGTTGATCCCGAGGTTCTCGGCCCAGCCGCTCTGCATCGCGAAGAACGCATCCGAAACCCGACTCTCGGCCGACTCCGGTTCGATCTCCCATTCCTCGGGCACCTGCACAAGGAAGCTGTGCACGGTGATCTCGTCGGGCTCGTCCTCGGGTCGAATGTCATACGCGTCGGCCGTCAATACCCGGAAGCCAAGATTCTCCAGGACCGGCAGCACATCGCTCAACACATAGCGTGTCAGCTGATCGAACACCTTGAGCCGGTACGTGAAAGGCTGGTGCGGATCGAGATCGTGGAGGCCGACCTGTCGTCGGCCGGACAGCCGCAGCGCCTCGAGAGACTCGATGTCGTCCACGGCATCGGTAACGTCCGAAGCGGCCCTGTACGCCGAGGAGAATGCACTCCCATAGCGCTCAGCGAGTTCGGCGGTACGCCCGCGATCGTGGCGCTCCTCGAGCGCGACTGTCAGGCGCTCAGTCCAGGTCCGGATGGCCGCTCGGACCTCTGCGCGCAATTCAGCGATGTCGACCCGTTCGACATTGTCCGCATCCGCGGCGATGTAGAAGTGGAGGCGGGCCTGCTCACCTTCTCCCATCGTGAGGTAATAGTTGAGCAGTTGGCCGTCGTACGACTCCACCAGGGCCGCCTGGATGTTTCGCCGGACCTCGCCGGAGAACTTTCTGCGCGGCAGAATGACCATCAAGTTTACGCCACGCCGCAGCGAGTCGGGCTTGGCATACAGAAGTACTTCGTCGGTACCGTGTGTCTCGAGGACGGTGTCGATCATCCGTACGAGATCGGCTACCGGTGTCAGAAACAACTCCTCCTTCGGGAGGCTGTTGAATGTGCGCACGACCAGCCCGTGGTCGTGAGATCCCTTGTCGACCTGTTCGGCCTCGAGAATCTCCACCAGCTTGCGCCGGAGTATCGGGATTCGAGATGCGTCCTGCGCAAAGGCCTTGGCCGTGAACAGACCGAGGAACCTCCTTTCTCCTTCGACTTCGCCGTCGGGCCCGATCTTCTTGACACTGATATCGTCCATGCGAGCCCTGCGATGCACGGGAGACAGGGCGTTCGTCTTCGACACGATCAGCATCGGCCCACCCACGAGCCTGGCGCGCAAGTCAGCGGGCAGGTCTGAAAGGGACTGTGCGGACCGGAACCCGGACTGCTCGTCATCACGCAGGATCCCCAGGCCCGTACCCGGCGAGACATGCACCGCCCGTTCACCGGAGTCGGGACTGTCCACCACATATTCCCTGTATCCAAGCAGTACGAAATTGCCGTCTCCAAGCCACGACAGCAGGTCCTGGATCTCCTGGACTTCTCCGGCCCGCCAGTCGAGCCAGGTCTTTTCCTGTTCCAGGTCGGAGATGAGGGTCTCCACCGCAGCACTCATCGGCCGGAAGTCCTCAGTCGCCCGTTGAACCTGGACGAGTCGTGAGAGGGCTTCAGACCGCAATGTGTTCCCTGTGTCCGCATCCAGTTGTGTGTCGAGGAGAATCAATGTGGCCGAAACGTGCTCGCCCGCCTCGCCGCGATCGAGGATCCGGGTGACCCTGCCGTCGGAATCCCGCTCGACTCCGAGCACGGGGTGCAGGAGCTCGATGATCGGAATCTCAGCAGCCTGCAGACCCT
>JBDGUY010000262.1:0-2665 GCA_039585935.1 Gemmatimonadota bacterium | reverse complement strand
GCCGGCGAATCAGGACTTCGCGAGGTGCTCGAATCCCTCTCTTCCGATGTGCGAAGGGGCTTCTGCGATTTTGTCGCAGAGCGATACAGCGAGTGGGTACACGAGGGGGGGGACACCGGGCCGACGCTATCCGTGGACGTGCTGCCGCGGTTCTTCCGGCCGCTGCTGGTCGAGGATCAGTCGTCCCTGCTGATCGTCATGGACTGCATGAGGCTGGACCAGTGGAGAGCCATCGTCCCCTTGATCAGCGATCTCTTCGAGGTGGAGGAGACGCTCTACGCCTCCGTTCTCCCGACCGCGACGCCGTTCGCCAGGAACGCGATCTTCAGCGGCCTGTTCCCCGATGAGCTGGCCGAGCGGCGGCCCGAGTGGTGGGAAGGCGGAGACAAGAAAGGATACAACACGTTCGAGGACGAGCTGTTCGAACAGTTCATCGGAGAGCTGGCAGGACGTCCGTTTCGCACCCACTACGAGAAGATCTTCTCCGGTGAGGACGGAGAGGCGATGCTGGCGCGACTCCCCGGCTACCTGTCGGACAGCTCCAGCACGGCCCTGGTATTCGGGTTCGTGGACATGCTGACCCACGGACGCAGCGAGTCCAAGCTCCTGTGGGAGATGGCGCGGGATACGAGTGCGCTCCGATCCCTCACCGTCACGTGGTTTGAACGCTCCGCCGCCTGGGAGGCGCTGCGGGTAGCCGCCAGGAGGGGCGCCCGGGTGCTGTTCACTACGGATCACGGCTCGCTGCACTGCCACCGGCCTGCCACGGTCTTCGCCAAGCGAGACGCGACTGCCAACCTGCGTTACAAGTTCGGTGACGACCTCCGGGTCGAGAACCCGGGCGCCGTGTTTGCCGCATCCGATGCGGATGACCTGCGGCTTCCTCCCGGGGGAATGAAGCGGAACTACCTCCTGTGTCGGGACGACTATTTCTTCGTTTATCCGACCAAGCTCAGGGAATACCAGCAGCGCTACCGCGACAGCTTTCTCCACGGCGGGATCAGCCCGGAAGAGATGATCCTCCCGGCGGCACTGCTCACTCCCCGGTAGCGATGGCATCTCCCCAGCAGCGCGGCGAGTCCTGGTCCCTGTACCGGCGACTTCTGGGATACCTCCGACCGTACGCGTGGGTCTTCACCATCGGTCTGGTTCTCACGTCGATTTCGGCCATCCTGGATGCGTTCAGCTTCCTCCTGCTGATTCCGTTCGTGCGCTCGCTGTTCGGAATGGGTGTAGCCCTCCCCGAAGGCGGCCGCAACGCGGCGGAACGGTTGATGAACTGGGTGGCGGGCGACCTGCTCGGCGCCGCAGAGGGGCTGGAAGCGCTGCGCCTGGTGTGCGTGATCGTGCTCATCGTGCTGGTCTTCAAGAACGTGTTCCTGTACGCGGCAAAGCTGATCGTGATTGCCGTACAGGAGAAGACCGAGCGGGACATGCGGGATGACGTGTACCAGCACCTGGAGAGACTCCCGCTGAGTTTCTTCCATCGCTCGAAGGCCGGCCAGTTGATCGCACGCGTGCTGACCGATACGCGCCAGACCAAGTCCATCGTGACCACGACGCTGTCGGATACGTTACGTCAGGTCGTGACGGCCCTGGCGTACCTGGCGGCGCTGATGCTCCTCTCCTGGCGTCTGACCATCGTCGCGCTGCTGGTCGTCCCGGTCATCGTACTGGCGATGGGGCCCATCCTCAGACAGCTCCGGCGTCGGTACCGGGCCGCGTGGGATCAGCAGGGCGACCTGGTGAGCGTGCTGGAGGAGACGGTAGGCGGGATCCGGCTCATCAAGGCCTACGGAGCAGAGGAACACGAGGGCCGGCGGTTCAAGGAGCGGTCCAGCCGGTTCGCCAGCGGGCTGATTCGCGCAGCGGCAATCGGCGAGGCCGCTTCGCCCCTGTCCGAAGTGCTATCCTCCATTGCTGCGCTGACGCTGATCTGGGTAGGCGCCGGTTGGGTGCTCGGTGGCGGAGTGCTGACCCCGGAGCAGTTCGTCGCATTCGTGACCATTGCGCTGCGCATGGTGTCGCCGGTAAAGGCCGTCTCGACGTTCCCGGCCAGAGCGCAACAGGGTCTGGCCTCTGCCGACCGCTTCATGGAGATCATCGACCACGCTCCAGAGCCCGATGCGGAGAAGGTCGGGACACCGGTGCGGACCGTTGAGCGGGAGATTCGCTTCGAGAACGTGTCGTTCGCCTACGAAGCGGACACGCCTGTCCTCAAGGACATCGATCTGTCGGTGGCCATGGGTGAGGTCGTGGCGCTCGTGGGGCCATCCGGTGCCGGGAAGAGCACGTTCGTAGACCTGCTGCCCAGGTTCCTGGAGCCGGACAACGGTCGCATCCTGATCGACGGGACCGATCTCCGCGACGCGTCGCTCGGCTCGCTTCGCCGTCTGATGGGGATCGTCAGCCAGGATACGGTGATCTTCAATGACACCGTGCGAGCCAACATTGCCTATGGGGGCGCGGAATCCAGGAGCCAGGCGGAGATCGAGGCGGCGGCACAGGCGGCGAACGCGCACGAGTTCATCCTCCAGATGCCGGAGGCGTATGAGACCAGGCTCGGCGATCGCGGCGTGCGGCTCTCCGGAGGGCAGCGGCAGCGAATCGGGATTGCCCGCGCCATCCTGCGAGACCCACCGATCCTCATCCTGGATGAGGCGAC
>JBDGUY010000261.1:0-2705 GCA_039585935.1 Gemmatimonadota bacterium | reverse complement strand
CCGGGCTACGTCCTCGGGCCATACGAGCAGAGCAATTTCTCACGGATGTTCCGATGGCTGAAGGAAGGGACGCTGCCGGGAACGTTCCCCGGTCGCGGTCCGTGGTGCCATGTAGACGGGCTCGTACACGCACTGATTCGATCCGCAGAAATCGGTCGGCCAGGAGATCGATACTTGATTGGCGCCGTACACGCACCTTTTGCCGAGGCCCTGGAGAATGTGGCTCGGTGTGTCGGCGTGGACCCGCCACGAGTCATGCCGCGGTGGTTGCTCAAGCCGCTCGCGCGCATCTACGAATGGAGAAGTTTCATTACCGGCAAGGAGCCGGAAATCACGCCCGAGCACGTTCACCTGTTCTCGATGGACGTCTCTTTCAATTGCACGAAAGCCGAACGAGAGCTCGGCTATCGAGAAACCTCGCTGGCCCGCATGGTCGAAGACACGTACGCGTGGCTGGTGGCGGAGAAGCGTATCTGACGCGTATTCCTTCGTTCGGTGATGTCTTCTCGAGGTGCGCCGCAACTTGTCGTAGACCTCGCTGTTTCCCGAGGAAACCACCCGTTTCGCCCACTGCCCCACGAAGTTTGAAGCTTCCTCATTAACGGACGCGGGAAGACCCCGCTAATGCTCCTTATCCGCTCTTTGTTGACAGGAGATCGGACATGGCAAAATACAGAGACCACTTGCCGCAGATGTCAGGCGGCTTGTTCCTTATGAACGGCGGCCTGGAAACAACGCTGGCCTTCAAGAAAGGTTTCGAGCTTCCGGAGTTCGCCTCATTCAACCTGGTCAAGACGGATGAGGGCCGGGAGACGATTCTTCGCTACCTCCAAGACTTCGCCGCCGTGGCGCGCGACCGTTCGGTGGGCATGATCATGGAAACGCCGACGTGGCGTGCGAGCCGGGACTGGGGCGTGAAGCTGGGGTACGCGGGTGAGCCGCTGGCGGCGGCGATTCGCGAGTCGGTCAAGCTGGTCGAGGAGGTGTGCGAGGAATATGAGACTGCGGACGCGCCGATTGTGATGAGCGGATGCATGGGACCCCGCGGAGACGGGTACAATCCGGGGGAGGCGATGACGGCTGCCGAAGCGGAGGGCTATCACAGGACACAGATCGAGACGTTTGCAGACACGGCCGTCGACATGGTGACTTCATTCACGATGGCGTACGTGGATGAGGTCGTGGGAATCGTGCGGGCCGCGCGGTCCGCCGGAATGCCTGTGGCCATCTCATTCACGTTGGGAACGGACGGTCGCCTCCCCACAGGTATGAGCCTCGGCGACGCCATCGAGCAGGTGGACGCCGCCACCGACGGCGGCCCAATCTACTACATGATCAATTGTGTGCATCCCACTCACTTCCGGGAGACGCTGGCCTCCGGCGCGCCATGGCTGGAAAGGGTGCGGGGCCTGCTGCCGAACGCATCATCGAAGAGCCACGACGAACTGGAGCAGTCAGAGGAGCTAGACGATGGCGATCCTGCCGAGCTGGCAGCGCAGTTGGGCGAAATCCGGAAGGGGATGCCGTGGGTGAACATACTGGGCGGATGCTGCGGCACGGACCAGCGCCATGCCAAGGCGATTTACGAGGCCTGTGCGCCTGGCTTCCGGGCGTAGGCGCGGCGGGGTCCGAGTCGAACCGTCCGCATCCCTCGCAACTAGCCAGGAGTGACGAGCCCGCAGGGGATCCGCCGTGTCCGCGACCGCGGGGAGGCAGGAATTGCAGAACGCCGATCTTCTCCAGACCATCGCAGAAGTCGCGGTCGCTTTCGTCGGCTTTGCGAGTCTTGTCAGCATCTTGGGGCGCCGGGCGAGCTCGGCGCCCCCGGAACTCCAAGCGGGCCGGCTCCGCGGCATGGTGCAGTCCGGCCTCGTGGTAATCGCGTTTTGCTTCGTTCCGTTCATCTTCCACAGGTTCGGCGTTCCGGAGCCGCTGGTCTGGCGGCTCAGCAGCGCAGGACTTGCCGTCGCTGGAATCGGCGTGCTCCGATTCGGTCTTGGAATCACGCGCCGGTTACGGGCAGACGGACTCGCAAGTGCCCAGCATAGGCGACGCACGAGGGTGTTTATCGCCAATGTAGCCGCCGCCGAAGTCGTCTTGAGTGCCAGCATACTCGGGGTACTTCACGAGCGCGCCGCTGCCGCGTACCTCACCGGACTGCTTGCGTTCCTCTTCCTGGCGGGCTTCCTCTTTGCTGGAGTGATCTCTTCCTTCTTGATCAGCGATGAGGGGTAGGTGTGGTTGCCGTCCAACACGCCGCTCAAAGTGACGGCCGAACAGCGCGGTCCAATCGATCCGAGGCGGTGTCCAGGGTTCCCCGGGGTGGCTCGCCCGTGGTAAGCTCCATGTCGGCCGCAGCTTAGCGGCCAGACGTTAGACGGCGGCACGGCACGAGTTGGAGAACACGCAGACACTTGAGACGATTGCCGAGGTTGCGATGGCCTTGGCCGGATTCAGCGGCATCGTCGCTGTTCTGGGCCAACGGTCTTCCGGCAAGTGGAGCCCAGCTGAGCGAATTCGTCTTCGCCTCCTGCTTGCGGTAAGCCTGCTCGCGGCTTTCCTGTCCTTTCTCCCGTCCCTCATGTTGCGTGGCACATCGCCAATCGCGGCCTGGCGCATTTCAAACGGGGTCTGCGGCCTGGCGCACCTCCTTCCGCTGACGTCGTACTTCGTTCGGTGGCGTCGCCTCGGGTGGCAGAAACCGG
>JBDGUY010000260.1:0-2716 GCA_039585935.1 Gemmatimonadota bacterium | reverse complement strand
AGCACCGATGCGAGACACCAGGAGAGTACTTGCCGCAGGTCTGCTCGTCTTCGCAGGACTGTCAGCCGCCTGCGGAGGCGGCCGTGCGCCGGTATACACCCTCCAGCCGTCGGAAGCACCGCTTCGATATGTGATCGAGACCGAGGGAAGCCAGACGGTGGAGACTCCGAACGGCCCGGCGGGAGGCTCCTACGACACGGACGCCGTCCTGCTTCTGACATTCGGAGGCGAGATCTCGGACGGACGCTCGTTCTCCGCCATCTTCGAGTCGTTCGAGTCCACGCTGGAGAGCCAGGCCGGGCAGCAGCAATTCGACGGTACGCCAGTCACAAACCAGGTATTCCGCGGCAGCGTCACCTCGACCGGCACGATCGAAATCCGGGACAAACCGGACGTGACGGTGGGCGCGTACGACGAGAACAGCCTCCTGGCGATGTTTCCCGATCTTCTCACTCCGCTGCCGCCGGGCGGCGAAGCCGTGGATGGAAGCTGGCCCCACGCCTACGTGCTGCCATCGGGCGGCGGGCTGGAAGGCGAGACCAGCTACACTGGCAGCGCACGGTTTGCCGGCGACAGCACGTGGAACGGGATCGCGGCCCGGGTGATCGTGTCGGAGGGCACGGTCCACGCCGACGGGACGGGAACTCCGCAGGGAGCCCCGGCCGAGGTGGAACTGGCCGCAGACGGGGACTCACGAACGGTATACGTGTGGGATCCGGAAGCAGGCGTGCTGCTGGCGATGAGGGCGGAATCGAAGAGCGAGGGGCTGGTAACGACCATGGGCTTCGACCTGCCGCTCGAACTGACATCGACTCGCGAGGCCCAGCTGGTACGCTAGACCGGGTCAGGGCTGGACGACGCGCAGCGCAATCGGAGGAGCGGGCGGAGTCGTATCGGGCAGCGGCGGCGTCAGGACGGTCAGCGGTTCTCCGGGTTCGCCGGTACCTCCCGATCCGTTGACCGCCCGGACCCGGTACTCGTACTCAGACTCGGGCTGGACCGTCTCATCGACGAAGCTGGTGTTCTCCGTGCTGCCGTTCTTCTTGCCATCCCGCAATACCCGGTAGGATGCCACGCCCGACTCGGGATCGTGCGCCGGCTCCCACGCGAGCTTGACCCGGTTCGGGAGGATTTCGACGGCCGACAGAGATCCCGGCGACCCTGGCGGGCTGCCATCGGCAGTACGCACGGTGAGCGGTGAACTCGGATCGCTCGCACGCCAGCGATGGTCGATCGCGACCACCCGGTAGGTGTATTCCGTCCATGCCGACAGTCCCGTGTCTGTCCACTCGGGGTGGTCGTCATTATCCACGGCTTTGACGGCCTCGCCGTCACGGTAGACGAAATAGAAATCCGTATCCGAACCGTCCTTCCCCTCGCGCCAGGTCAGCTTCACGGCATCGGGGCCCAGAACCTCCGCCTTCAGGTCTCTCGGAGGATCCGGCGCCATACCGTTCGAGGCGCCCGAAGAGCTGAGTCCGAGCGGTCCGACGACGATCGCGGCGGTCAGCGCCAATCGCCGCTTCCATGCACGGGGCGAATTCCTGACCGCCGTCATTCCGCACCCACTTCCACCAGTACGATGTCCGAGAGGTCGCTCTCATTGCCGGCCGTGTCGATCGCTGTGACCGCGAACTGCCACGAGCCTGCCGAGAGTCCGGTGACGAGCGCCTCGGAATTCATTCCCGTATCCAGCGAGTACGCGTCGGAATCGCGTCGGAGCAGGTCGGGAGCATAGTACAGACGATAAGCGGCAAGATCTTCGAGTGGCTGCCCGGCGGCGTCCTCGTCTGGGGCGTCCCAGCGAAGGTGAACCTGATACGCACCGAGCGGCGGATTCGGACTCGGGCCGACGGGGTTCTCGGAACTTCCAGGGGCATCCGGGACGCAAGCGAGCAAGACGAAGCCGATCAGGGCAAACATGGCCCCGGGCCAGAGTCCGTTCGACTTGGATTCGTTGCGTCTGTGCAACATCGATTCGAGTCCCGATCTGAATCCGCGCTCCGCGGATTCCCTAGTACCGTCGCATGATTGGGCAGGTTCCGGAAATCCACGTTCCCGCACCGCCGCGCGCCCAGCATAGTGGAGGCAAGCTCCCTGCCATTCTATCGGAGCGTCCCCCAGCGTGCAGGCGGGATTGCGTAGAATGCAGTAGGTTTCCGCCGAAATGAGGAATCTGATAGGCGAACAGACGGTGCTCGTAACGGGCGCGAACGCGGGGATCGGCAGGGCGACATCGACCGAGCTGGCCCGGTTGGGCGCGCGCGTCCTGATGGCGTGTCGCGACGGGGAGCGAGGCGCCGAGGCGCGGGCAGCCGTGTCCGATGAAGTGCCCGGTGCACGCACAGAGCTCCTGCTCGCCGATCTGTCTACGGCGGACGGCGTCAGATCCCTGGCCGAGCAGACTCGTCAGCTGACCGACCGACTCGACGTGCTGGTGAATAACGCCGGGGTGTTCACACGGACGTACACGCCCACGGCGGATGGCCTCGAGACCCAGTTCGCCGTGAATCACCTCGCGCCGTTTCTCCTGACGAACCTGCTGCGGGACCTCCTGGTCAGGTCGGCGCCGGCCCGTGTGGTGACGGTCTCCTCGGAGGCACATAAACGTGGACAGGTCAGGTTCGACGATCTGCAGGGCGAGCAGAACTACAGCGGACTGAGAGCCTATTCGCAATCGAAACTCGCGAATCTGCTGTTCAATCGGGAGCTCGCT
>JBDGUY010000259.1:0-2718 GCA_039585935.1 Gemmatimonadota bacterium | reverse complement strand
TATCTGACCAAGCCGGTCGATCGTGATCGACTGAGAGACGTGCTGCAGCGCTTCGCCGGAAGTTCGGACGGAAACTGCGTGCTGATCGTAGAAGACGATCCGGGCACCCGCGAATCCCTGCGGCGGGTGATCGAGCGTGAAGGCTGGAGCTCCATTGAGGCGGAGAATGGACGAGCTGCGCTGGAGAAGATCGAGATCTCGGCGCCCGCGCTGATTCTGCTCGACCTGATGATGCCGGAGATGGACGGATTCGAGTTTCTCGACGAGCTCCGGGACCGGCCCGACGCCGCGGAGATCCCGGTCGTCGTTCTCACGGCGATGGAACTCACGGAGGAGGACCGGGCTCGACTCAACGGCGACGTCGCGCGCGTCCTGTCCAAGGGCGGCGGAAGCGCCGCCGAGCTGAGTCGTGAGTTGCGGCGACTCGTGGGTCGACCCGACTGATGGCGGAGGAACCCGATGGCAGCTGATTCTACCGTAAGGGCGAGTGATGGAGACGGCCGTCGCAGACAGGCCGCTCTCCTTCGCTTGAGCACGGAGATCGCATCGGCAGCCGAAGAAAATGATATCTGTCACGCGGTGGCGGATGGACTGTACGACGAGGCGTTGGGCTACGACTTCGTCGCGGTCCTGCTGGTGGACCGATCGACGGGCGACCGGATACTGGTCGCGAGCCGCGGGCGGGCCGATGCGCATGAAGGCCTTCGCGTGAAGCCCGGTGTCGGACTCAGCGAACGGCCGCTGCTGGACGGACGTCTGCACTACACTCCGAAGGTGACTGAGGATACGAAGTACCTGCCGACCAGAAACGAAGGGTCGGAGGTCGACCTTCCTCTGCTCGTAAACCGCGAACTGGTCGGGGTGCTCGTAGTCGAGAGCGATCGGGCCGAGGCGTTCGGAGCCGACGACTTCGAGATCCTTCAGGCGGCCGCCAACCAGGCCGGAATCGCCATCGGGAGAGCCCGCCTGCTGCGGGAGACCCAGCGGAGAGCGGCCGAAGAGGAGGCCCTCCGGGCCACGATGGCGGATCTCTCGGCGCAGCTAGAGCTCTCTACGCTTCTTCAATCCGTGCTGGAACGTGCGGTGGGACTCCTCGACGTGAGCCACGGGGAGCTGGCGATCTACGAACCGGACTCGGAGGAACTCGTGATCGCCGCCAGCCACAACGTCGGCAAACAGGACACCACGGGCACCCGTATGGCGGTCGGAGAAGGCGCGATGGGTCACGTCGCGCGAACCTGTGAACCGCTGGTGATCCCGGATTACGGAGAGTGGGCCGGGCGTTCGAACCAGTACGAAAACGTCGAATTCGTTGGCGTCATGGTCGCTCCCCTGCTGATCGGAGGCAGACTGGTCGGCGCTCTGGCGTTCATGGACAAGAACCCGAAGCGTCGATTCGACGACGAAGATGTCCGGCTGCTCAACATGTTCGCGCGCCACGCGGCGATCGCGATCGACAACGCCCGACTGTTCACGGCCGAGCGGCGGCGCTCCACAGAGCAGGATGCCCTGCTCGAGACGTTGAAGGATCTGTCGGGCGAGCTCGAGTTGTCGAAGGTTCTGCACAGAGCCCTGGAGCGAGCCGTAACTCTGCTGGGTGTCGCCGGCGGCGAGCTCGCCACCTGGGATCCGGTACGACGCGACCTCGAGATCGTCGCCAGCCACAACATGGGCACCAACGCCGTCGGGACCCGGATGGCGATCGGAGAGGGGGCGATGGGCCGGGTGGCCGAGACGAACGAGCCGCTCGTGATTCCGGACTACCAGGAATGGTCCAGCCGCTCCGCAAAATACACGCAGAGCGTCGTTCAGACGGTCATGGCCGCGCCTTTGATGATCGGGAATCGGCTGGTGGGCGTCATCGCAGCCGTGCATTCCGACCCGAGCCGCGAGTTCGGGGCAGAGGACCTCCGGCTGCTCGAACTGTTCGCTCCGCAGGCCGCGATCGCGATCGAAAACGCCCGCCTGTTCACCGACTCGAAACGGCAGCAGAAGTATTTCGAAGAGCTCGTCCACAACAGCCCGGTAGCCATCGTCACTCTCGACACGTCACACGACGTTCTGGGCTGCAATCCAGCGTTCGAAGCGATGTTCGGATATGCCCAGGACGAAATCCTCGGCCACAATCTCGACGACCTGATCACGACTCCCGAAACCCGGGTCGACGCGATGGGCTACACGCGCCAGGCGCTGGCCCGCAATCCGGTCAAGATCATCTCCCGCCGGCGCCGGAAGGACGGCCAGCTCCTCGATGTGGAGATTCTCGGCGTCCCGGTGCTGATCGATGACGCTCCGCAGGGTCTGATGGCCCTGTATCACGACATCACGGAGCTTCTGCAGGCTCGCGAGGCCGCGGAAACAGCCAACAGCGCGAAAAGCCAGTTTCTGGCCAATATGAGTCACGAGCTCCGCACCCCGTTGAACGCGATCATCGGCTACAGCGAGATGCTCGCGGAAGAGACCGCCGACGATGGAAACGCCCAGTACGTTTCGGACCTCGAGAAGATCGGTACGGCCGGAAAGCACCTCCTCGCCCTGATCAACGAAATCCTCGACCTGTCCAAGATCGAGGCCGGCAAGATGGACCTGTTCCTGGAGGACTTCGACGTCGACGCGATGGTGGACGAAGTCCTGACCACGATCCGACCGGTGGCGAGCGCGAATGACAATGAACTGACGCTCGACCGTGAAGATTCGATCGGCGTCATGCGAGCCGAC
>JBDGUY010000258.1:0-2722 GCA_039585935.1 Gemmatimonadota bacterium | reverse complement strand
GTCGTAGGTGATGATCAGCGTTTCTTCGTCGGCCAGCACGCTCTGGAACCGGGCGTACGGACAGACGTAGCTGCAGAACTGCTCGCGGAACCAGGTGAAGTCGATGAACCAGAAGCCCGTGAAGATCGCGACGAGCGCGTATTCCACCGGACCGGCCTGGCCGGTCCACAGTTCGCGCGCCCCCGCGAAGATGCTCATCCCGCCCATCGACAGGAACAGGGCCACGGCGAGGAAGACCGACCACTTGGCGAGCTTCCGCCACGCCCGGTCGAATGACCAGCCCTGCGAATCGCGCCGCTTGCGGGTCAAACGGTCTCCCTCGATCCAGATCTCGACCGGCCGGATCCACGACTCCAGGAATACCGTTTGAGGGCAGGCGTAGCCGCACCAGATCCGCCCGAATACCGCGGTGAAAAAGAACAGTGCGAATGCCGCGAACCACAGCAACAGCAGCAGGAATATCGTGTCGGAGGAGGTGAAGATGCTGCCGAACAGATAGACGGTGCGTGCCGGAAGGTCCACCAGCAGCGCTGGATTGCCGTTGATCGTGATCCACGGCGTGACCAGGAGGAGCAGGTGCAGTCCGAGGAAGGTCCAGCGCCGGATCGTGGTGAACCGGCCGCTGATGGACTGCGGGTAGACCCACTCCCGCGTCTGTGAGAATCCCAGCACGTCTATCCCTTACTCCGGCAGAGCGCCCGGCTCGGCATCGGGCAGCCGGAACCTTGCGCTAATTGCCGGTCAGTTCCGCGTTCTTGGCCAGGACGTAGGCTGCCACCTGGTTGACCTTCTCCGGTCCCAGGATCGGGCCCCACGTCAGCATACCCTTTTCGGGTACACCGTCGGTGATGATCCGGATCACGTCCTCGGCTTCGCCGCCGTGGATCCATTCATCGTCATTCAGAGCGGTACCGATACCGCCTTCGAGCTCCGCCCCGTGACACATCAGGCAGTTCTGCGTGTAGATCGCCTCGCCCGCCGTCACGGCTTCCGGCGTGATCGCAAACGCGACCTCGCTGGTCGCCTGTTCGGGCCAATGGAATTCGGCAGCCTGCATCTCGGCAGCCAGGAAACCTTCCTGCGACTTGTCGGCGATGAAGTGGTACCAGGCGGCGTATCCCACGGCCCAGATGACCGTGAGCCATAGCAGGCCGACCCACCAGTCGGGAAGCGGATTGTCGTACTCTTCGATTCCGTCGGCTTCGTCCGCGTGCCCGAGTACTCGATTCGTTTCCTTGCTCACCTGTTGCCTCCATCTTCGAAGGGCAGCATGGCTGCGTCTTCCCATTTCTGTTTGTTGGCGGGGTTGTAGGCGTACCAGATCCAGCCGAAGTAGGCGATCATGAATAGAATCGTCATGACCACCGCCATTCCGCCGAGTCCGATCGCCTCCCGGGCCTGCTCGATGAGCGGATTCATCAGTATTCGACCCCTTCCGCCTCCAGCGCCGCCTTGCCCTCGACGCCCAGCCGCTGAAGGTAGGCGATCAGGGCGACGATCTTCCGGTCCGGCGTCGTCTCGATTCCGGCGCCGGCCAGCCGGCTGACGATCTCGCCTCCCTGGCGGGCCAGGCTTTCCTGGACTCCGGCGATGTCGGCATCACTGTAAGGCGTGCCCGTCTTCCGCAGGGCCACGACCGAAGCACGCACGTCATCCGGATCGATCCGCCCATTCAGCAGCCACGGGTACGGAGGCATGACGCTCCCGGGCGTGGTGCTGCGCGGATCGCGCATGTGCTCGTAGTGCCAGGCGTCCGGATATTTGTTTCCGATCCGGTGCAGGTCCGGGCCGATCCGCCGGGATCCGAGTTGGAACGGCCGGTCGTACTGGTACTCCCAGGCCCGCGACCACGGGCCGTAGCGCAGGATCTCGGCGCGCATCGGCCGCACCCACTGCGAGTGGCACAGGTAGCAGCCCTCGGAGATGTAGATGTCCCGTCCCGCCACTTCCAGCGGCGTGTAGGGCGTGATCGCCTCCGAGTGCTCGGGCCCCGCCGGTGTGAACATCGGGACGATCTCCACGATCCCGCCGATCAGGATCGCGATCGTCGCCGCGACCGCGAACAGCGCGGCGTTACCCTCGAATACCCGCCGGTGCCACTGTCCGTAACCCTTTCCCGAACCGTGGTCCATTCCGTTCTCTGCCATTGTTCCCTCGCGCTCAGTTGGCCGGAACGGCCGTCGGGTCGCCTGCCGTTACCCGCTCGGGTCCGCCGATGGTCTTGAACACGTTGATCAGCATCATCACAGCGCCGATGAAGTACAGCAGGCCGCCCAGCAATCGCAGCCAGTAGAACGGCTCGAGGCGGTGAACGATGTCGATAAAGATCGGGTTCGCCAGCTGACCGGACTCGTTGATCGCCCTCCACTGAAGCCCTTCCATCAGCCCCGCCGCCCACATCGAAACCGTGTAGATCACGATCCCGATCGTGGCCAGCCAGAAGTGCTGGGTCACCATCTTCGGATAGGCGACCTCACGATTCCACAGCCGCGGCAGCAGCCAGTACAGTACCGCGAAGGTGAGCATCCCGTTCCAGCCCAGCGCGCCGGAATGCACGTGCCCGACGACCCAATTCGTGAAGTGCGCCAGCCCGTTCACCGAGCGGATAGACATCATCGGGCCCTCGAACGTGCTCATTCCGTAGAACGTCACGCCGACGACCATGAACTTGAGGATCGGATCCGTCCGCAGCTTGTGCCACGCACCCTTCAGAGTGAGCAGA
>JBDGUY010000257.1:0-2722 GCA_039585935.1 Gemmatimonadota bacterium | reverse complement strand
AAATGCGAACCCGCAGGATCAAGAAGGGGCCACGCAGTCCCGAGGCCGCCGCGGTGATGGAAGCCAGCGCCGCTCCGGAGGGTACGGAAGCCGACGAGGCCGCCGAGGCGGGAGCCGCGCCCCGCATCGTTCGTAGTCACCGCTACCGGATCAAGCCGTTATCCGCGGAGGACGCCGTGCTCGAACTGGAGGGCAGCGCGGAAGACGTCTTGGTTTTTCGAGATTCCGAAACGGACGGGGTACACGTGGTCTACCGCCAGAAAGACGGCAATTTCGGCCTCGTGGAACCGGAGTTCTGATCCGCCACGCGTGACACCGCTGGGCTCCCGCCAGGCTTGACCCCTCCGCTGAGCGCTGATAACCTCTAGACGCACAAAGACTTGCGGGCTTCGGGCCGTGTCCTGACCGGCACGGCCTGATAGTCGTCTACACCTCAGCATTCATGACACGGCACGGGAAGGCGGTTTCGATGAGTCATCGCGACGACGCGAATCAAAAACCAAAACAACCGCGGCGCAGCGCGTCGCGCGCCGATTGGGAAGAGAACACTCTCCGCCCCGCCCTGGACAGCAAGGGCGAACGGGATGCGGAATTCTCCACCGTCTCGAGCCTTCCGATCGAGCGCCTGTATACACGCGAAGATCTGCCACCGGACTGGAGCGAATCGGAACAGCTCGGGTTCCCGGGAGAGTTCCCGTACACCCGCGGCATCCACCCCACGATGTACCGCGGGCGCCAATGGACGATGCGAATGTTCGCCGGCTTCGGCTCGGCCGAGCAAACGAACCAACGATTCAAGTACCTGCTGGACCAGGGTCAGACCGGTCTATCGACTGCCTTCGACCTGCCGACCTTGATGGGTCGGGACAGCGACGACGAAATGTCCTATGGCGAGGTCGGCCGCGAAGGAGTGGCGATCGACACCCTGGCCGACATGGAGATCCTGTTCGACGGCATTCCGCTGGACCAGGTCTCGACCTCGATGACGATCAACGCACCTGCGGCGGTGCTGCTGGCGATGTATCTCGCGGTGGCCGAAAAGCAGGGAGTGTCGTTCGAGAAGCTCAACGGGACGTTGCAGAACGACATCCTGAAGGAGTACATCGCGCAGAAGGAGTGGATCTACCCACCGCGCCCCAGCGTTCGCATCATCACGGACTTGATGGCTTTCTGCGCACGCCACGTCCCGCGCTGGAACACGATTTCGATCTCGGGCTACCACATTCGCGAAGCCGGCTCGACTGCCGTCCAGGAACTCGCCTTCACGTTGGCCGACGGTATCGGATACGTCCAGGCCGGGATCGAGGCCGGCCTCGACGTCGACGTCTTTGCGCCACGCCTGTCCTTCTTTTTCAATTCGCACAACGACTTCTTCGAAGAGGTCGCGAAGATGCGTGCCGCGCGACGCATCTGGGCCCGTGTGATGAAGGACCGCTTCGGGGCCAAGAAAGAGCGGTCCTGGATGCTGCGCTTCCACACGCAGACCGCCGGCTGTTCACTGACCGCTCAGCAACCCTACAACAACATCGTGCGTGTCACGATCCAGGCCCTGGCCGGGGTCCTCGGAGGAACACAGTCGCTCCACACGGACTCGTTCGACGAGGCGCTGGCACTACCCTCGGACGAGGCCGTCACGGTGGCGCTGCGCACCCAGCAGATCATCGCGGAAGAGTCCGGCGTGGCCAACACGATCGACCCGCTCGCCGGATCATACTTCGTCGAGGCACTGACCAATCGGACCGAGCAAGAGGCGATGGCCTACATCGACAAGATCGATGAAATGGGTGGCATCGTTCGAGCGATCGAGACCGGATTTCCCCAGAAAGAAATCGCCGACGCATCCTACCGCTACCAGCGTCAGGTCGACGCCAACGTTAAGACCGTCGTCGGAGTCAACCGCTACGTGCAAGAGAACGAACAACGTCCGGAACTGCTGAGGATCGGGGCCGAGGTCGAGCGCGGCCAACTCGAGCGACTCGAGCGCGTCAAGCAAGAACGTGACAACGAGAGAGTCAAGCAGTGCCTGGATGCCGTGGTTCGCGCCGCGGAGAACGATGACAATCTTCTTCCCCCGATGCTAGAGGCGGTACGTGCGTACGCCAGCGTGGGAGAGATCAGCAGAGCACTGATCCCGGTTTTTGGCACCTATCGAGAAACATCCGTTCTGTGAGGGTACTGCGGTGAACGAGGAACGAAAGATTCATCTGCTGGTGGGCAAGGTAGGCCTGGACGGACACGACAGGGGCGCGAAGATCGTGGCCCGCGCGTTTCGTGACGCGGGCTTCGAGGTCATTTACACCGGATTGCACCAGACCCCACAGGTCGTGGTCAACAGCGCAATCCAGGAAGACGTCGATGCGATCTCGCTGTCGATCCTCTCTGGTGCTCACAATCACCTGTTCCCCCGCGTGATCGAACTTTTGAAAGAACAGGGCGCCGACGACATTGTCGTCTTCGGCGGCGGGATCGTCCCCGAGGAAGACATTTCCGGTCTCAAGGCGGCCGGCGTTCTCGAAATCTTTACCCCTGGTGCGTCAACCGACGATATTATCGAATGGGTGCGGACCAACATCCGTCCGCGGAATCTGGACTGACCCACGTGTAACACGGCGCGCACCGTCTCTCGCGCGTGGGCATTGTTCGAGGCGTAACAATATGAGCCGAACGATCTTGGTTGCCGACGACAGCCCCACGATTCGCAAGATCGTGGAATTGACATTCA
>JBDGUY010000256.1:0-2736 GCA_039585935.1 Gemmatimonadota bacterium | reverse complement strand
CGACGGTCGTGTAGCCGTCGGTGCCGATGCAGGTGCCGAACACCTCCCGCTCCACTCGAAGCTCCGCTTCCGACTGCGGCCGCGCGTAGTTGAGCGCGAATCGCTCGGCGGGGCTGATCTCTTCGTTGTTACGTGCCATGAGTCATCCTCAGTGGACTCTTCGTTCATTCGAGGACGACGCGGGCGAAGAATCCGCCGCTGGCGTACACGCCGCCCCGAGCCCGAATCAGGACCCGATTCATGCCCTCTTGGAGAGGTAGCGAGGCAGTCGGAGGGTGGTCCGGGTTTCGACCGAAATCGTGCCAGGCAAGTCGATCCCTGTACGAATATCCCTCGAACCTGCCGTTCACCCAAAAGGCCAGATGGTCGATCGAGCTGAACTCGAAGCGGCCGGCTTCACCCTCGGGGATCTCGATCGTCGTGAGGAAGTAGGCGACCGTGCGGCGGCCCAGGAAGTCGGTCACGCGACCCGTGACCACGGCACCGCGAGGATCGACTTCGAAATCGCGCCACGCGTATTCGACGCCCGCTTCGATGACGGCTCTCGCACCGGGATCGGCAGCCCGTTCGAGTTCGGAATTACTTCCCGCAAGAGGTCCCAGCGCCTTCCAGCTCGTGACGAGTTGATCCGGACGATGCTCGATCCCTGGCGGCTGCCGAGGCCCCTGGTAGGTCAGCTTCTCTATTGCCGTCGCTCGCACGTTATCCAACCATGTCGAGCCGCCGACCACACGGGGCTTGAACCCCGCCTTTCCGCCGGCGTGCTCGTAAAGGTCAAAGGTGACCTTCGGCACGTTCATGTCACCCACGTAGAAGTGGCAGACGCGGCCGACTACCTCGACGGCGAAGCTCTGCCACTCACCGATGCGGATCGTGTCGCGTCCGGTCAGCGGGGTCCTGTACTCCTCGTAGAGCATCCGGCTCGGGTTCCAGTCACGGCGAGGGTTCACCCGGATGTAGCTGCCGTTCCCCTTGATATAGATGCTCCCCAGATCGACCCGATCTCCGCGCTGCGCGTAGTTGTAGATAAACCCCAGGTAGTTATGAACGTCTTCGGGAAAGAGCACCTCACCCTCGACCCGGTAACCGCGCCATGACTCCGAGCCTCGAATCAGCGCTTGAAGCTTGGCGTCGGCCGGAGAGAGGAGAAGCACGTGGCCGTGTGAAGGATCCGGCGTCGCCCATATGCGGATCGCCTCCGGGTCGCTGATGGCCCAACCGGCGAGGCCCGCCTCGAAGTCGTCGAAGAAGAGCTCCTCGGTTTGCTGCGCAGCGGAGGGCGTCGCGCAGACAACGACGAGAGCGAGGGTCGAAATGATCCCCTGGCTGCGCAACAGCTTCACGAGGTTAGGCTGAGCTCGCTACTCCGACGCCGGCTCCGGCACGTCGAGGTTCCAGATCGTGCTCGCGGCCCTCCATGCTCCGTCGGCGCCACGCTCGAAGATGATCATCCATTTTCCGGGCACCGTCGCCGACTCACCGTCCTCGGCAGTCACCGTAAAGCTGTAGACGCCCCGCCCGATCGCCCAGTCGCCAGCGACTCTCACCTCATTAGTCTCGATCGCAAAGACGGGAGCCCCCTCCTCGGCGAACGTCGCGTCGAACCAGCCGCCGACGTCGGCGTGCCCGCTGAGCGCCGGCTCGTTGGGCCCCATGTGGTTGGTGTTGTCGGTCAAGAGGGCCAACATCGCGCCGGTGTCTTCCGTGTTGAGGCCTACCGTCCAGCTATCCATGACCCCTCGGATCGCCTCGACGTCGGCTTCGGTCGACACGGCTTCCCCTCCGGAGGACTCCGCCTGCTCGGCGGGTGGGGCGCAGGCTACGGCCAGAAAGCAAAAGAGAGATGCGAGATACAGCGTTGCGCGTGCGTTCATGGAACACCTCCATTGGGCTGTTGCGCGCTGTGTCAACTACCGTATCGGGCCAAGAAGCCCGCTGGGCAGTCACGTCTCAAGCTGGACCCACCGGAGATTCCGAGCAAGCGGCGGCGTTGTGGTGATGTTCATCTTCAAGGGTGCCGCGCACTTCGGGAGATTTCGGTCGCGTAAGACAAAGCCGGTCAAGCGCATCCTGTCACCGAGCCCCGGTGATGGTTTTCGGCGAGACTCGGTGAGCGCGAGAGACCTCGATGAGAATGCCGCCCTACGAGACGACCAGGCTGACCTTCTGGAACGGAGATGACGTCGGCGTCTGGGTTCGAGCCGAGCTGCCGGGGAGCCGAGCCGAGCTGCAGGCGATTGGAGAGCACGTAGCACGAGCGGCGGCGAACCGAACCCACCGCGTATTCGTCTGGCTGTACGCCTCGGACATGGACACGAGCGGGCCCGCGCTCGCCCTCACGTTCGTGGAGGCAGGGCGAACCGAACCGCTGACCTTCGTCGCCGAGCCGTTGATGGTCTGGGCGTACTCCGGCGCCGGAATGGGGCGCGCGTAAGCATAGGTTTGGTGGCCGTGCCCGAGCGGGCGGTCGGACGGGCGCGCGTGCAGCCCCTGAGCTACTGATCCAGGGGGCCCAGGCGCTCCAGAGCGGCTTGCGCCTCCTCGACCAGCGGCTGCAGCTCGGGATCCGCATCGCGCCACATATCCAGGAACGCGGCATAGGCGTTCCTCGCCTGCTCGGCATCGCCGAGCTCCTCGTAGGCCTGGCCGAGATAAAGGTGGGCCAGCGGCCAATACGCGCCGCTGATGGACACGAAGGTATTGAGCCACTGGATGGCATCACGCGGCTGACCCAGC
>JBDGUY010000255.1:0-2744 GCA_039585935.1 Gemmatimonadota bacterium | reverse complement strand
AGCTCTTCGGACAGGGACTGCAGCTGGTCCCGTCCCTCGGACCATTCCCGCTCCTTGGTACGCCACTGCTCCTGGAGGTCCGCGATCTCCGCGAACGTCGCCAACATGTCCTCGGAAACCTGTGGCTTCGGCGTCGATGCCTGCGAATCCAGGACATCAAACACGGAGTCCCGGTCGAATGGGAAGAACCGGACCTCGGTGTTGGCCTGCGGTACCGGGCCGCTGGGTCCGTCTGCAACTACCTCGACAGTAATCGACGACCCGCCGCAACCGGCGAGGGTCATGGCCGCTCCGATCAGCAGGGCAGGGCTGAATCGCTTTACGCGCATCCGTCGTCTCCATGTTGAGTGAGCCAGGGACAGGCCTCGGCGCGAGCCGGCAACTTACCTGAGATCCGAAACGGATTCAATGTCGCGCCAGCGACCCGTCGGAACAAACGAACGCGGGGACCACTCCAAGCGGTCCCCGCGAGTCAGAATCGTGGGTCGGTCGTTCGTCGAGACGGTCAGTGCACCCGGTCGTCAATCATGTAGTTGCCCGGATTCACCTGCCGGTCGTTCACGAGGACTTCGTAGTGCAGGTGGGGAGCCGTCGCGAGCCCTGTCTTGCCGACCTCGCCGAGCACGTCGCCCCTGTCGACGCGCTGCCCCCTTTTCACGCTCAGCGCACCGGCATGGGCGTACAGAGTCCTGTACCCGTGCCCATGATCGATTTCGACCGTCTTTCCATAGCCCGACCTGTTACCCGCGGAGACAACGATTCCCTTTCCGGTAGCGAGAATCGGCGTCCCGGCAGCTGCGGAGATGTCGATGCCCGGGTGAGGGCGATTCACCAGGAGCACGGGGTGGAAGCGGCTGCGGCTGAACGAGGAACTGATCCAGGCCTCAGTGGACTGGACGGGTCTGATCGACGGGCGTGCGAGGAAGAATTCCTCGTGCAACGCCACCGAATCGAGCGCCTCGTCCATGCTCGCCGACAACAGGTCGACCCGCCGCAGAAGTCGATCGACATCGTACGAAGCGGCCAGAGTACGACCGGCCAGATCCGGAGACGCGTCGAGGAAGGCTTCGCGAGCCGGATCACCCAGCATCGGACCCCCCACACCAGCCTCGAGGACGTCCGGGTCGATGTGCGGCAGCCCGGCGAGCAGCCGGAATCTCTGATCCTGATCGGACAATTCGTCGATCGCAGCTCCGATCATCGCCAGCTCGGCTTCGACCTCGGAGAGGTTCGAAGTCAGGTGACGATTCTCGAGTCGGAGCCGGGCCAATTCGGCCTCACGGACCGAATTCGAACCGAACACCGCGAGCCCACCCGCAAGCAGAAGTGCGATCAGGGCCGCCGCGGCCGTGAGGCCGCGAACCAGACGCCGGGTGATTCGCTTCGTGCGAATGCGGCCACCGCCGTCCGGCATGATCTGAACCGTCCAGTGCGTGGGCTTCAGAGGGCCCTCCCCTGGAAGTCTGTGATCCGTCATGTAAAATATATCCATCTATGTCACACGCATACACCGCTCCGAACTCGCCTCGGACGGGCGGTGATCTACAGCGCGATCGCAGTACCTTCGGAAGCTCGGGCGGCATGCAGACGCCGAGCGGGACGAGGGAAGGCTACCACGATTCGCGCGAGCGTGTCAAGCAAGAGTGGTGCCGGTCGGACTTCGCCGCCTGGATGAGGATCAGGTCTCGAGTCTGGGAAACAGCACTCCGCCCACAACCTCCGGGATTCGGTCAGGGAAATGCTCCTCGATCGAGCCGAGTCCAGGCAGGCCTCCGGCGCCGCCGAGGCGGGTCCAGATCTCTTCACATTTGCCGGGCATGAACGGGCTCAAGGCGACGGCTGTCCGGACGAGCGCGCGGACCAGCGAGCGCAGCACGCCGTCGAGCTGGACAGTCTGATCCGGGTCCTTCGCCAGTTTCCACGGCTGGGTCTGATCGATGAACGCATTGGCGCCTCGAACCATCGACATCGCGGCTTCGATACCCTGGTGGAGAAGCAGTCCATCCATGGCCGAAGTCCAGGTATCGAGCGCTTCGTTGCAGGCGATGTCGAGGTCGGTTTCCTCACCGCCCGGGACCGAGCCGTCCCGATACTTGACGATCATCGAAACCGTCCGGTTCAGCAGGTTGCCGAGATCGTTGGCGAGATCCGCCTCGTACCGCGTGTCGAACTGGTTCAAGAACGCCTCGACCGATGGGAAGTCCCGGTCCGAATCCCATGCAGCCTCGCGCAGCAGGATGTACCGGAACGCATCCGGTCCGTGACGATCGATGAGCCGCTCCAGGTCCAGCAGCTGGGCCTCCGACTTCGACAGCTTCCCGCCGCCGATCATGAGGAAGCCGTGCGCCCACACGGTTTCAGGCAGCGGGAGACCCGCCGACAGCAACATCGCCGGCCAGATGACGCAATGGAAGCGGGTGATGTCCTTGCCTATCACATGCAGGCCGGCCGGCCACCAGGTCTCGTAGCCGCTGTCCGGGTAGCCGATCGCGGAGATGTAGTTGGGCAGCGCGTCGAACCACACGTACACCGTGTGATCCGGATCCCCCGGGAACGGAACGCCCCATGGTACGCGCGAACGGGAGGCCGATATGTCGTCGAGCCCGCCCTCGAGCAGCCGCAGGATCTCGTTGCGCCGGCTCGGGGGCTGAATGAACTCGGGGTGGGACTCGATGTGCGCGAGCAGCTGATTGCGGTAGTTCGACAGACGGAAGAAGTAGTTCTCTTCTTCGGTCCACACGATG
>JBDGUY010000254.1:0-3084 GCA_039585935.1 Gemmatimonadota bacterium | reverse complement strand
TTGGAGACGCTTCCTACCCGGAACTTCGTCTGCGGTGTTACGGGTACCCGGTTCTCGACGTCGGCCCACCCGAATCCCTCGGCGAACACCAACCGGCCGTCGATCCCGACCGCTGCTGACAGCCCGGGAGTACCCCTCTCCGTCCGCATCGCCTCCAGCATGGCGCGCGCGAACTCGACGGCGGGAGCGAGGTCGCCGTACGAAGGGGCCTCGGCCAGCGGGTGGACGGCGGACTGGGCGATGAGTCGATTCCCGCCGGGGCCCGGAAGAAGGAGTACTGCCGTCGCAACGGCGGCCAACGCGGAACCAGAAGGTCTGATGAGTGTCCCTGCGCGGCTTGCTCGGCTTCCTGCAGCTTCGCCTCGAGCTCCGGAAATCGCGGGTGGTCCCCCAGAACGTCTCGGAATGCCGGTACGTGCGCGAGCTTGCCCGACGAAAGATCCCGGTTGGGCCTGCCGGCGATCCGGATCAGGCCGTCGATCGCTGCGTCGCGATCCCCGGCCTCGCCAAGCAGCGCCAGGCACAGTGTAGCGACGTTCACATCGTCGAGCGCATCGCGCTCGACATCCACCCGCTCCAGGCAGTCATGGGCGACTGTCTGCGCCTCTTCGTTTCGCCCCTTGGCCAGCAACGCCATGCTGACGATTCCCTCGCGCCAACCCGACCATGGAATCGAAAAACTCTCCATCATCACCAGTACTGAGTCGCCCGCGGCACGGCTGCGGACCTCGTTTCCGACTCTGCGGTTTGCCGTGGCGCGCCGCGCCGTGGTAAACGCCCCGTAGAAAGGAACCTGGCTGGGCGGGGCGCCGTTTGCGAAGGCGAGCGCTGCGTCGAAGTCTCTTCGGGCCCAGGCCAGCTGCTGATTCGCCTGCCACGCTTCTGGCCGCCCCACCAGCCCGTTCTCCCCCACGATCGTCGCAGCGAGGGCTGTATCCCCGGCGGCAATGGCATACTCGGCATAGTCGGCGAGCAGGAAGACGTTCGACGGATCTAATTCCAGCGCCTGCGCAAAGAGCGCCAGGGACTCATCGAACCGGCGCATCATGGCAAGAGTCTGGGCCTCGTTTCGGAGCACGTCCGTGTTGCGCGGGTCCAGCGTCGCCGCCTGTTCGAATGCCGAAACAGATTCGTCCCACCTGTTCAAACGTCGGAGGATCAGCGCCCGCGCCTGGATCGCATCCGTGTCTGTCGGTCGGAGCCGTGCGGCGGCGTCGAACCTGTCGAGGGCGGACTCCATCTCTCGACGGCCATAGTAGTGGAAGTACCCCTCGGCCATCTCGGCTTCGAACGAGCCGGGAGCGAGTTCCTTCGTCCGCCGCAGCGCCTCCTGCACACCTGCCTCGTCCGCCGTCCCCAGAGAAAGAAGCCAGCTTCGGGCCTTCGTGAGTTCCGCCCAGGCAGCCGCGAACTCCGGATCCGCTTCGACCGCCGCCTCCAGCGCGACTTCCGCTTCCGACGCCGACTGCGGATCGGTGCGATCGGCGAACAGCTCCCGGCCCCGGTGGTACAGGGCGAGCGCCTCGAGGTCCGTGGTCGGAATCACGGCGATCGCCGCCTGTTCCTGCGGTGCGAGTTCGGCCCGCAGCGCTTCGGCAACGCTCAGCGCGATCTCACTCTGGATTTCGAAGACGTTGGCGGCCGTGAATTCCCGATCGTACGTCTCGGCCCACAGGTGTCGGTCGGTTTCCGCGTCAATCAGCTGAACGTTGATGCGCACCCGGTTCGGGGCGGTCTGGACACCACCTTCGAGGATCGACTTCACTCCCAATTCAGCAGCGATCTCGCTGATCGGCTTTGGCGAGTCCCGGTAGTCGAGCACCGAGGTGCGCGACGTGACCTGCAGCGCACCGATCTTCGACAGCTGGGTGAGAATGTCGTCGTGGATTCCGACCGTGAATGGCTCCGCTTCGTCGGTGCCACTCATGTTCGCGAACGGCAGAACGGCGATCGACTGCACGGCGTCCGCGGCCAATTCGGTACCGCCCATGGCCGGGCCCGCCGAATCCTCACCTCCAAATCCGGGACCGAAGAAGATCCACCCAGCCGAGAGAATGCCCCACAGGGCAAATGCGGCGATGCCACCCGCCACGGCGTTTCGCCACGTGAACAGACTCAGCGCCGCATCGAGGGACTCCTGCGACCCCAATGGCAGGTTTGGATCGGGATCGGCCTGGCCTTCGGAGAGTGGCTCGTCGGCCAGCGGCTCTGATCCAGAGCCGCTGCCGCCATCGCCACCGAGCCCGCGGCCCTCCTGCACGAACGCCGTCGCCAGGACGATCGGGAGACCGACCACGAGCAGCGTGAACGCGAGGCCCGGTGCCCAGTCCGGCAGGTCCAGCGTCTCCGCGAGGGTCTCCACCACCTGCAGCGCAATCCAGGACCCTGCGAGGTAGATCGCCAGCACCTGCCAGACCGAACGGCGGTGCAGCTCCCCGATCAGCCTTCGGAATCCGTCCATTCCCACTCAGTTCAGCCGGGCGGCGATGCGCGTCAGGCCGGCCGAAGCCGAGTCAGCCCGCGCTTCCAGCTCCGGTAGATCAGGCGCCCAATAAGTGAGGAAGTACTCGTAGGACTCGCGCGCCTCGGAGTCCCGGCCCAGTGCCTCGAGAGCCCGGCCACTGTCGAACGCGGTCAGCGGATCCGTGCCGAGCGGGCCAAGCACTTCGAGTGCTTCCGCCGGTCTGTCCAGCGCGATCAACAAGCGTCCCTTGAACCTGCGGAAATCGTTACTCAGTCGCCCGCTGACCGGGCTCGCCTCGAACAGACGCAGTGCCGTCTCGGGATCGCCCGCGACATAGGCAAGGTAGAACTCACCGATTCCATCAATGACGGAGATCGCCTGGCGCGCGCCTTCCTGTTCCTCGGCCGGCATCGACTCCGCAATCGAATCCGCCACGGCCGCCCAGGCAAGCGCCGCTTCCTCGTCCCCCACGACCCGCGCGGCGAATCGGGCGCACATGACCCCCTGGACCCTCTGTAGGTCTGCCTCGGGACCCCCTGCTCCGTCGAGCACTAGAGATACTGTTTCCTGCGCGAAGAACCGTTCGTATTCCGCCTCCGACAGGACTTCCGCCACCAGGA
>JBDGUY010000253.1:0-2781 GCA_039585935.1 Gemmatimonadota bacterium | reverse complement strand
CGATCGACCGCCAGTCCGGGAAACTCGTCGGCATAGAACTCGCGAATCTGCAAGGCAATTCCCTCTCGGGCCTCATCGTGCGATGGGTACTCTACTTTCAGCGCCGCGAGTCCCTCGCGCCGGATGAACGGGAGGTCACGGCTGATTACCCCGAGTCGCAGGGCACCATCGACCGACTCCTCAGGCGTGAGGTAGACATGCGTCGGTCGATTGTGGCAATCAATGCAATCCATGGTGCGCACAGACTCGGCCACCGGGTCGTTCTCCCCGGCCTCGCGGGTGAACACCTTTCGACTGCCGTCAGCGTACAGGGTTTCGATCTCTTCGACGAATTCCCGCTTTTCGTCGGACCGGTAATGGACCTCAAGCGACGGATCGACGTGCCAGTGGACTCCAACCGAGATCCCGCTCTCCTGCCCCCCACCGACGTTGTTTACGATAATGGTCTGCGTCTCAGTGTTGGCCGAGTCGCTTCGGAATCGGGTGATGACACGTGTCCGATCGCCGTGGAACCGGGTCGGCCAGTGGCACTCGTTGCAGGTCGCCCGGGCCGGCCGGAGATCGTGAACGGGAGTCGGAATCGGCCTGTCATAGCTGTCGAAAATCGTGGCGATCACCTGTCGGGCACCTGAGAGCTTCGCCTGTACGAAATTCGCTGCGCCCTCGCCGATGTGACAGTCGACACAATGAACCCGCGCATGCGGTGATCGCTGGTATGCCGTCCACTCCGGCTCCATGACGTGGCACGCAGTTCCGCAGAACTGGTTCGAATCGATGTACTCGACGCCCTTCATGGTCGTAGTCGCCAGCAGCACGGCAGCGGCCGCACCGAAGCCGCCCGCCGTCAGGAGCCAGGTCCTGGTTCGATCGTCGTTCAGGTCGATGATCGGGAACTCGGGAACGATCTCACCCGATGCCTCCCGCGTCAGCCGCTTCTTCGTCTGGCGGCGGATTCCGATCAGGATGAAGACCAGCCCGACCAGGAAGAAGACGGGAAGAATGAGGTACGTGATGATTCCCAGATACGGATGTCCGGCCTCGCCCACCCATTCGTACACGAGCAGCGTGACAATGAGAAATCCGCTCGTGGCGGCGAGAATGGTCCCGAACAGCCCCCAGGGACTGCGCGTCAGTGAGGCGAGAAATTTGCGTGCTCTATGTGGCATACCCGTTCCCTGAATCCGTTGTCAGTCGCCCAGCGTCGCGACCATGATCGCCTTGATCGAATGCATCCGGTTCTCGGCCTGGTCGAACACGATCGAAGCCCCGGATTCGAATACTTCGTCGGTCACTTCCATCCCTTCGAGGCCGTGCTCGTGGAAGATCTCTTCGCCCACTTTCGTCTTTCTGTCGTGGAAGGCCGGAAGGCAGTGCAGAAACTTAACTTCCGGATTCCCGGTCAGTTCGAGAGCCCGCCTGTTCACCTGGTACGGCCGAAGCGTCTCGATCCGCTCGGCCCAGCGCTCCGGTGGCTCGCCCATCGACACCCAGACATCGGTGTACAGGAAGTCTGCCTCGCTCACTCCCTGTTCGACGCTCTCCGTGAGTTCGAGGCTAGCGCCGCTCGCGCCGGCGATATCCCGGCACCGTCGTACCAGCGCTTCCTCGGGCCACAGGTCGCGTGGGGCGCACAGGCGGACGTCCATTCCGAGCAGGGCTCCTCCGACCATGAGCGAGTTGCCGACGTTGTTTCTCGCGTCCCCGAGGTAGCAGAACGAAATCTCCTGCGGATCGCGGCCCGTGTGTTCCACCATCGTCATCACGTCCGCCACGACCTGGGTGGGGTGAAATTCGTCCGTCAGCCCGTTCCACACGGGTACGCCGGAATACTCGGCGAGGGTGTCAACCCGGTCCTGGCCGAATCCCCTGTATTCGATCCCGTCATACATCCGGCCCAGAACTCGCGCGGTATCCGCCACCGACTCCTTGTGCCCGATCTGCGATCCGGTCGGGCCCAGGTACGTCACGTGAGCGCCCTGGTCGTAGGCGGCGACTTCGAACGCACAGCGAGTGCGCGTGGAGGTCTTCTCGAAGATCAGGGCGATATTGCGGCCGGAGAGCCGTGGCTGCTCCTTGCCTTCCTGCTTCGCCTCCTTGAGGGCGAATGACAGGTCCAGCAGGTAGCGGATCTCGTCCGCTGAAAAGTCCAGCAACTTCAGAAAGCTGCGTCCCTTGAGATCCATCGACTACCCCTCCTGTGCCGCCGGATCGACGGCCGTGGTTGCCTGCTTCGTGGCCTTCCGTTCGACCAACCCCTGGATGATCACGTAGAATACGGGGATCAAGAATACTCCGCTCACCGTGGCGATCAACATACCGAACAACACGGCCGTGCCGAGCGACACGCGACTCGCGGCACCCGCTCCGGACGCGATCGCCAGCGGAATCACGCCGAGAATGAACGAGAACGCGGTCATCAGGATCGGCCGGAAGCGCAACAGCGCCGCCGTCTCGGCGGCATCGATGACGTCTTTCCCATCCTCCCGCTGCTGCTTGGCAAACTCCACGATGAGGATCGCCGTCTTGGCCGCGAGCCCGATGAGAAGCACGAGCCCGATCTGCGTGTAGATGTTGTTGTCGAGTCCCCTGAGCCCCGTGCCCAGCATGGCTCCCAGGATCGCCATGGGCACGCCCATCAGCACGGCGAGAGGAATCAACCAGCTCTCATACTGGGCGGCCATGAACAGGAAGACGAAGATGATCGCGAGGCTGAAGATGATCGGGGCCAGGTTGCCGGCAGCGATCTGCTGATAGGTCACGCCGGACCACTGGTAGCCCATC
>JBDGUY010000252.1:0-2797 GCA_039585935.1 Gemmatimonadota bacterium | reverse complement strand
GAGCTCGGCTTCGTGTCGTCCCACGTCGAGCCGCTGGAGGTGGAGGCAAACTGGCTGGGGGACCGCTTCGCGCTGGCGCTGGAGCGTCCCGGGATGGGGACCCGGATCGGTATCTCCGTTCGCGCCGACGGACCTTCCCGGGCCGAGGATGCCGCCCATGGCGCCTTCGAGCTGATGGACCGCTTCACTTCCCTGCTGAATCGCTACGATACCAGTTCCGCACTCAGCGAACTCAACGATCGCGGAGCGCTGGTCGACGCCCCTCCCGCCCTTGTCGAGGTGGTGGATCGCGCTCTCGCTGCAGGGCGGCAGACCTCAGGCGCGTTCGACCCGACGGTCGCGCCGCTGGTGGACCTGTTCGGCGGAGGCGTGCCACGTGTCCCACCGAACGACCTCGCGGCAGCCTGGGCGCATGCACCGAACGACCGTCCAGTGGCCCTGACAGCCCCCGATCCGGCCGATCTGCAGGCCGCCCTGGCACTGGTCGGCGCGGAGCGCGTGCGTCGGGACGGCTCCCGGATCGCATTCGAGCGCGAGGGGATGAAGCTCACGCTCGACGGAGTCGCGAAAGGCTGGATCGTGGATGCGATGGCGGCGTCCGTCGAGAAGGCCGGCATCAGTGACTTTCTGATCGACGCAGGCGGCGACATACGGGCTGCCGGTCGGCCCGAGCCCGAACGTCCGTGGACTGTGGCCGTTCAGGATCCGCAGAAGCAGGATCGCTGGCCGGACGTTATCGGCCTGTTCCGGGGAGCGATCGCCACCTCCGGCAGCTATGAGTTCTACTTCGACCCGGAGCGGACCCGCCACCACATCGTGGCAGGACCCCGGGGAGCTTCTCCCGTCGAGGCATCGAGCGTCACCGTGACCGCCCCCGAGGCGGCGACGGCCGACGCGCTGGCGACGGCGGTATTCGTCCTGGGGCCCACTGCCGGGCTCCGGTTGATCGAGGCGACGGACGGTTGCGAGTGCCTCCTGATTGCCCCCGACGGGGCGCGGCACACGTCGACCGGCTGGTCGGCCCTCTCCCTCGAAGGCAGGTGAGCGATGTCGAAGGTCCCGTATGACCCTCTGTCCTCCTCCTACACAAGGCTGCAGGTCGTGGCCCTGGTGGCACTGCGCTTCGCGATCGGCTGGCATTTCTTCTACGAGGGCCTGACGAAGATCACGAACCCCTACTGGACGTCGGCGGGCTATCTCTCCGCGTCACAGGGATTCGCGTCAGAGTGGTTCGAGTGGCTGGTGTCTGACCCGAGTCGCCTGGCAATGGTGGACGGCCTCAACAAGTGGGGACTCCTGATCCTCGGACTCCTGCTCATGCTGGGCCTGTTCACCCGGACCGCCACGATCTTCGCGATCGTCCTCCTCGCCCTCTACTACATCGCGGCACCGCCATGGGTCGGGTTCGAGTACTCGATCCCGCAGGAGGGCGCATACGTGATCGTGAACAAGAACCTGGTCGAGCTGTTCGCCCTGTTCGTCACCCTTCTCTTCCCGACGGGGAGGCTCATCGGCCTGGATCGATTGATCTGGTGGATGCGAAACCCCGAGCCGCCGGCCTCGGTCGCGGCAGAGAAATACGCGTGAACCTGAGGCGAGCGAACGGGGAGACCACACGATGAGCGACGAGATCCGGAAGGACGACGAAATGGATAAGGAACAGAACACTCCCGATGCCATCGAGCCTGACGATGCGGCTCCAGCAGCCGATGAGACGCCCCGGGATGAGGTGCCTCCCTTCGAACCGCCCCCGACAACCGGTGGCGATGACCCCTCTCCATGGGGGATGAACAGGCGGGACCTGGTCAAGGCACTCGCCACGGTCCCGTTCGTCGGGGCGCTGGGATACGAGGCGTTCAGGAAATCGAA
This sequence comes from Gemmatimonadota bacterium, assembly GCA_039585935.1. Classification (GTDB taxonomy): domain Bacteria; phylum Gemmatimonadota; class Gemmatimonadetes; order Palauibacterales; family Palauibacteraceae; genus Carthagonibacter. Next base: position 928 of record JBDGUY010000252.1, on the reverse strand, counting down.
TATCCAGGACGACAAGCGGGACGCGATCGCGAACGAGGTCCAGATCCAGCTCGAATCGCCCGCCTTCTCGGAAGAGGCGATCAGCCGGAGCAGCCAGACGATCCGTATCGGAATCATCGGAAACGGTGGCGAGGGAGAATCCCTGGTCCGCAGCCTCGGCTTCGCACACCCGGACTGGATCCAGGCACGGCGTGAGGCGATGGCGGAGGATCCGCGCGACCGCTATCTGCAGGAATGGCTGTCCCAGCAGGACCTGAACGTCGAGATCACGGCAGTATGTGACGTATTCGACGTGCGGGCGGAGCGGGCCATCGCCGCTTCCACGCAGCCGCTGCGTCCTGGAGACGACACTCGCACTCTCAAGCCCGCGAAGCGCTATCGGCACTACGAGGAGCTGCTCGCCAGCCCCGATGTGGACGCCGTGATCATCGCCACGCCGGACCACTGGCACGCGCCGATCACGATCGCGGCGGCGAAGGCCGGGAAGCACGTGTACTGCGAGAAGTGCATGACCCGCACCTTCGAGGAAGTGTTCCCGATGCACGACGCGGTGCGCGAGGCGGGCATCGTGTTCCAGCTCGGGCATCAGAACCGTCAGCTCGAAAGTCACGACAAGGCGCGCGAGGTAGTCGCCAAGGGCATCCTCGGCCCGCTGACCCTGGTCGAGACGACGACGAACCGGAACGACCCGTGGGGCGCCTGGGTGTGGGACATCCATCCCGATGGGAATCCGCGCACGATCGACTGGGAGATGTTTCAGGGAGCGGCGGCGAACAAGGTGCCGTTCAGCCTCGAGCGGTTCTTCCGCTGGCGTTGCTGGTACGACTACGGCACCGGCCTGTCCGGCGACCTTCTGTCGCACGAGTTCGACGCGGTCAACCAGATCCTCGGGCTCGGGATTCCGCACAGCGCCACGGCCTCGGGCGGG
>JBDGUY010000251.1:0-2960 GCA_039585935.1 Gemmatimonadota bacterium | reverse complement strand
GGAGCCGGTTGCCCCTTCCGATTCCCGGTTGTGTCAGTGCATCTCTTGTGCAACACTTTCACTCTGTGTTACTCATTGATTGTTGCGGGGCCGCCATGAAGAGTGGTTGCGGCATCCGTAAACCACTATACACATTGTAGATAGGTACGTGCGCAGCTATGATCCAACATAGCGGCGCGAGTTTTTCGTGTCGGAGAAGCGACAGCTTCACATCCACTCGTAGTCTGACTGCCGACGATTGATGGGGCGATGCGAATAGAGACACCGGAAGTCGACGACGTACTCGAGCAACAAGAGTTGGCGGATGCCGACGAGACGGCGTCCTACGTGCTCGGACCCGAGGAGCGGGCGTCGGTGCGCATCCTCGTCATCGATGACGAGGAGAGCATCGTCGAGAGCTGCGAGTCGGTGCTCAACGCGGAAGGATATACGTGCGACGTCGACCGCCGGGCGGAGGATGCGCTCCGGCGCCTCAAGGGCCAGCCGTACGACATCGTGCTGATCGACCAGAACATGCCCAACGTCCACGGCCTGGACATTCTGGCGGAAGTCCGGCAGAGATCTCCGAGCACCCTCCCGATCATGATGACCGGCCACGCGACGATGGAGGCGAGCATCCGCGCCATGCAGGCCGGCGCCTTCGAATACCTCCCAAAGCCGTTCACGGCCACCCAGCTACTGGTCGTGATCGGACGGGCCGCCTACCAGCTCCTGCGAGTCCGCCAGCTCTCCGGCTCCTCGAATCAGGACGGCGTGCTGGTCGACCGCGGAGACCTCAAGATCCTGGGCGTCTCCAAGTCGATGCGAGAGGCGATCCGTCTTGCAATGAAGGCTGCTCGAACCGATGCCTCGGTCTTCGTCACGGGAGAGAGCGGGACGGGTAAAGAGATCATAGCCCAGTTCATTCACAAGGAGAGCCGCCGATCACGGCGCGCCTTCGTGGCCGTCAATTGCGCCGCGCTTCCGGCGGAGCTCCTCGAGTCGGAGATGTTCGGGCATCGACGCGGAGCCTTCACCGGAGCCATTCGAGACAAGCCGGGCCTCCTCGAGGTCGCCGATCAGGGCACGTTCTTCCTCGATGAGCTCGGCGAGATGCCGCTTCCCCTGCAGGCGAAGCTGCTGCGCGTTCTGCAGGATGGCGTCGTACGGCGTGTCGGAAGCGAGCGGGACGACGCCGTCGTGGACGTCCGGTTCATATCCGCGACGAACAGGGACCCCGATGAGGCCATGGATGAGGGCCTGATACGTCGGGACCTGTTCTATCGCTTGAGGGTCGTCCCGATCGAGCTGCCGGCACTTCGCGAGAGGCCCGAAGACATCCCGGTCCTGATCCGGTTCTTCCTCGAGCATTTCTGGCGACGGCACCAGCTTCCCGGCCGGACCCCGCCCAGGCTCGCGCCGAATACCATGGAGACCCTCGTTCGGTATGATTGGCCGGGCAACGTGCGCGAGCTTCAAAACGTTCTGGAGAACCTCGTCGTGCTTTCTGATCCGGACGAGCTGGTAGAGCCGGACCGGCTTTCGATTCTCGATGTGAGCGGTGATGCGAGGGATGATGATGGCGCGGCGGCGGGTGCGTTTGCCGGGGCCCTGAACTTCCGCGCGCCCTTCCACGAGGCGAAAGACGCCCTGATCGCTCGATTCGAGCGCGAGTACCTGGCCCAGATCGTCGCGCGCACCGGGGGGAACATGTCCGAGGCAGCGCGCCAGGCGGGCATCGATCGAACCACGTTGTACCGCCTCATGGAGAAGCACGAGCTGTCTCGCGGCGCCTTCGTGGCATGATGCGTCGGCGCGAGTAGAGCACTGAGCGTTGGGGGTGACTCTTGCGGGAGGACCTGCCCGCGGGCGTTCGGCGACTGGCCGAGGCGCTGAGGAGGTACGCGGACGCCGACCGCGCCTTCGGTGTTTCCGAGTCCGCGGAGGTGGAGGATGGCGACTCCACAACCGCCGCTTCCGAGATGAGCCTGCCGCTGCTGCTGGAACAGAGCGGAGGCGTCGATCTTACAGAATGCTGGGCGGCGGTGGAGGGTGTCCGTGCGGAGGTCGAGGACGAGCTCGATCCCGCCGAGCGCGCCGTCAAGCACTCTCGCCTGGATAACGCCGCCCTCGAGCTGGCGGAAGTGGCGCTCGCCCGACGCTTCGCGTTACACCGGCAGATCGTCCAGGACATCTCGCACGATGTCCGCTCGCCGCTGAACTCGATCCTTCTCCTGGCCGATTCGCTCCTGAACGGTCCCGGCCCACTGAATCCCCTTCAACACAGACAGGCGAGCATTCTCTACGACGCATCTGTGGCTCTGGTGCGGCTCGTCAACGACATCATCGATGCTTCGAGAATGGACCCGGAAGGAGAGATCCCGGTCGAGAGAGCCCCGTTCTCTGTGCCCGAGCTCCTGGAGGAGGTTCGGCGGCTCGCTCTGCCGCTGGCCGAGCATCGCGCGGTGGAGCTGGTCATGGAGGCGGAGGGAGCCCGCCGCCGCCTGGGCGACCGCAAGCTACTCTGCCGGGTTCTCGTCAACCTCGTGACGAACGGTGTCGAGGCGTCCGGTGAGAGCGGGCGAGTGGAGGTTCGCCTGGCGGACTCGACGCTCGGCGATCTTCACGCCGAGATCGTGGACTCCGGGCTCGACGCCGACATCGCGAGATTGCGAGAGGGGTGGACTCGCGGGCTGGGTCTGGCGATCTCGGGCAGGTTGGTGAGAGCGGCAGATGGAGCGGTGAGGGTCGACCGGCTCGAGGATGGCCGTACCCGATTCCAGGTGGATATCCCGTTCCGCGAGGCCTGACATCTTCTACCGGGAAGCCCAATCGGGCCATACCGGGACGACCGTCAGATCAGCCTCGCGCCTCCGTCCACGTACAACACCTCGCCGGTCACGTATTCCGCCCCGTCGAGGTAGAGTACCGCTCCGGCCACATCCTCCGCTCCACCCACTCGCTTCAACGCTGTTCGCGCC
>JBDGUY010000250.1:0-2855 GCA_039585935.1 Gemmatimonadota bacterium | reverse complement strand
GGCCGCGTAAGGGAACGGCGCGCCCTCGATCGGCGTGATGTCGGTTCGCGGAAAGCCCGGCCGGGAGGTCTCGCCGGAAGAACACGCGGCCAGGACCAGGGACAGTCCCGCGAGGAGCGTCGACCCGTAGACCGGGCTCACGAGTCGGACATTCGCGCAAGCGGATGCAACAGGGTCTGCTTCCCGAGCGGTGCCAAAGGTCCCCCTTGTCTGGCTGGATGAATTTCGGTCATGTTGTACACGACAGCCGGGTAGACCGTTTCAACCTGTCAGGAGACGACGAGATGCTTCCCCTCCTTCGCATGTCGAGCATTCGGCCGCTCGCACTCACCTTCGTCGTATTCGCGGTCTTCGCATCCGGCTGCACCAAGCCTGTTACCACCAACGTCGCACCACCCATGGCCGCTTCGCTCGAGGACGACCAGGAGATCGTCGGACTGATTCTCACCGACGGCCGGGAGCAGCTGTTCGATCAGCCCGGGCCTGTTCTCCAGAACGATGTCTGGACAGGAACCGCTCAGGGACAGTCGGTCCGAATTCCGACCTACGAAGTCCAGGAGATCGTCATTTCTGAAGAGAAGACGAACGTCCTGTCGATAGTGGCGATCGTGGCGTTCATCGGGCTCGGTGTTGCGGCGATCGCCATCGCGAGCGAACAGCGCTGATCGAAAGAGCGCGCTCGACGTCTCTCGAGCGGCACGCCGCGGCCGCTCGCATCCAACCCTTCCCACCGGCGTCCACCGGGCTGATCTTGTAACCCATGTCTGAATCTACGCCGGCCTACCAGAGATTCTTCGCCGAGCTCAAGCGGCGACGCGTATTCCGCGTCATGGCCGTGTACGGTGCGGTCGGCTTCATACTGATGCAGATCGTGGAGCTCCTGGTTCCGGCGCTGCTGCTTCCGGAATGGACTTACAGATTCATCGCTCTCCTGCTGCTGCTCGGTTTTCCGATCGCCGTAATCCTGGCCTGGGCGTTCGAATTGACCCCGGAAGGCGTGAAGCGGACGGAGGACGCGGCCCCGGGCGAGTTGACGCAGATCATCGAGGCTCCTGCCGCGACCCGATGGCCGGCCGGACTCCTGGCGCTGGCGGGCGTGATGGCGCTGCTGGCCGGCGCCTGGTACATGGGCCGCCAGTCGGCGTCAGTCCCCGGAGGGGAGAGAAGCGACCCCGGTGTGTCGTCCGCGCAAGAGGGTGCAGCGTCCGGATCCGACCGCGGCGCCAGCCTCGCCTACGTCGATGCAGCCGATGGAACCCGACCAAAGATCGCGGTTCTGCCGTTCGTCGACATGAGCCAGGCGCGCGACCAGGAGTACTTCAGCGACGGGATCACGGAAGAGATCCTCAACGTGCTCAGCAAGATCGAGGACCTGCAGGTGACGGCCCGTACGTCGGCGTTCGCGTACAAGGGGACCAACCAGGACCTGCGCGAGGTCGGACGAGAGCTTGATGTTGATTATCTACTTGAAGGAAGTGTACGTAAATCCGGTGATCAACTGAGAATAACGGCCCAGCTGATCGATACGGAAACGAACAGCCACCTCTGGTCGGATACGTATGATCGTCGCCTGGAAAACGTGTTCGAGATTCAGTCGGAGATCGCCGAGGCGATCTCCGAGGAGCTGCGACTACCGCTTGGTCTCGAGGAGGGCGAATCGCTGGTCACGCCGACCGGCGATCTCGACGCATACGATCTGTACCTGGCAGGCCGGGCCCAGATGCGAAGCCGCGGGCTCGACGGGATCACGCAGGCGACAGAGCTGTTCGAAGCGGCCGTGGCCCGTGATTCGAGCTGGGCTCCAGCCTGGGCCGGGCTGGCCGAAAGCATGGCCCTCTACCCGTTCTACGCGGGCGGGGGAAGTGCCGCCACCGATTCGGTGGTGTGGAGACAGTCCCTGGACGCAGCAGAGCGGGCGGCCCTGAGGGCGCTCGATCTGGATCCGAGCAATGCCTCCGCCCGGGTGGCCCTGGCGAACGTGTACAGGGACCGGTGGGAATGGGATGTGGCGGAACGGGAGTATGTCCGTGCGATAGAGCTCGACGTGGACAACGTCGAGGCGCATCAACAGTACTCCGAAATGCTTTTCTACTCTGGCCGGCCAGCCGATGCCCTGATCGAAGCGGCCCGCGCCCTGTCGCTCGATCGCTCACCGATCCGGCTGAACGTAATGGGCTGGTCACTGTGGTTGAACGGGCGTAAGGAAGAGGCCAGGACCATCTATGAAGAGGCGATCCTGAAGGACCCGGAAAGTCGGGTGCATTTCGTCCCTAACAGCCTGGCCCAGATCGAACTGCTCGAGGGGAGATATCGGGAAGCACTCGACAGGTTCGGACCCGTGCTGTGGGACTCGATCTCCTTTCGCCTGTCAGGCGAAGCACTCGAATCCGGCGATCCCTCGGGCCTGCTCGAGTACATTGGTCCGCCCGAAGACGCGAGGCCGGTTTTCGTGTGGCCTTCGGTGTGGATCCGGCTCGGTATGGCGGATCGTTCGATCGATACCATGAAGACATTGATCCAGCGCCACCCGTACGGGTCACTCGGAGCGCTGTGGGACCCCGAACCGCAGGGCTCGCCGATCTACGAGCACCCGCGGTTCAGGCAGGAAATCCTGCCGATGGTCAATCTCGAAGGACTCGTCGTGCGGACCCTGCCTCTGGAAGCCGAGATCCCGGGGATCTGAGCCTCAGCCGGGCCACAGCCAGCCGAACACTCCGGCCGTAACCAGTGAAAAGATCAGTGCGTCGAACATCGAGACGAACGTCTGTCGCCACTTCCGTTTGAACCAGATCGAATTCTGCAGCAGCGCCATGCCATAGCAGCAGAACGCGGTGACGCCGGCGAACCGGAACACT
>JBDGUY010000249.1:0-2872 GCA_039585935.1 Gemmatimonadota bacterium | reverse complement strand
GGGCGATGACGGGGGCGTGGACCGCCGCGGTAACCAGTAGTGCGGCGAACGATTGGATGAAGCGCTTGCTCCAGGTACTTCGGGCTGACATGGCTAACCTGCCTGTTGGGGATACATCTCTGCTGCGGCCTTTCTTGGACGGGTGAGAATCTACCCGGCTGGTGGGAGCGGGGCGACTCCCTGCCGCCCGGCGCTGGCCACCTATCCGGCGCCGGCGAGCCGGTTGGCGCTAGCCGGTCGGGTGCCGTCAGTTGGGGAGCGGCACGATGCGGATGGTCCGGCCCTGCCGCTCTACGTCCGCCCGGGCCGAGCGCAGCGTCATGCTTTCGGCCTCGAGGCTCACTTCTTCAGTATCCACAATGCGATCCCCATCCCCCAGATTCACGGCCTGGCCGGCGATCTTGAGGACCATCTCCTGGTCTTCCGGAACCACCGCGGTCAGTGACCCCACTGACTCATCGTGGACCACGGGTGTGAAGTATTCCCCTGCCAGGGCGTTGCCGGAGCAAGGCCTCAGCCACCGCGTATGCAACAGAGTGTTCTCATCCACTCGCAGGATGTTCTGGGGGTCGATACCGCACATGCCGACAAACCCCCCTCGTTCTTCCATGGACACGATCACGATCGTGCCGGCGACGGAAAGGATGCTGTCCGTTCGAGCCGCGCGGACCTTGCCGAGGTTCGAGAGCGCGGAGGCGGCGATTCGATCCAGGTCCGCGCCGTGCGTCTCATCCGCGGCCCGTCGAAGCGCCATCTCTTGCGTCCGGTACCCAATGGCCGCGGCGAGGCCGTCCTGTAGCGTCAGGTTCTCCTCCATCAAACGCGTCTTCCAGTCCGGGCCTGCCAGCCGGTCCATCAGCAGCGCCAGGGCGCTGCCGGTGGAGTAGAAGCGAAGGCGGATGGAGCGTTCCGGATCGCCCAGCAGGTCGTCCAGGAGCCGCAGGGAACCGGAGAACGCGTAGCGACTGGCGGGGTTGCTCGCTTCGGGATCCCCTTCCAGGTTGCCGCGCGACACGATCAGCGCGTATTCCGCTAGCCCCTCGTTGAGTTCGGCCGCCGTTTCGAACTCCCGCAGGTCTGCCGCAAGCCACCGCTGCCTGTTCTCCCGAACAGCCACGAATTGCCCGGCCAACTCCCCTGCCTCTTCCGGGTCCATCGCGGCCAGAGCTGCGCCGAGCAGGCGGCCCTCCAGCAGCACCGCTCGTTCGTTTTCCTCGCTGAACACCGGGTACCGGGTCACCAGGAAGCTGTTCTCTCCGTTGCCAAACCGTCTGCCGGATCGCGCCACGGAACCCTGGAAGACGTGGAACGCCTCGTGGGTTGCGAGCCCCAGCAGCCCCGGTAGCGACAGTTCACGCACGACCACCTGGGCTACGCCGCGCCCGTCCACCGTTGTCCCTGTGCTGGCCGCACCGCGCTCGTCGGCCGCCTGCCAGCCGACGGATTGGAGAACTTCTGACCCGGAGGTCACCGGCCCGAAGCCCTCCGGAAGTTCACCGGGCCAGCCGATCAGCAGGCTGCCACGATCCGGGAATACCAGGCGGACGGGAATGGTGTCAGGCTGGAAGCCCGGCCAGATGAGGTCGCTGGCGCCTGGCCCAAGTTGGCGAATCTCGCGTAGCAAGCCGACGGCAACCCGAATGCTATCGCTGCCGAGCGCGGGACTCGCAGAGACGCCGGTTTCCGTGTCCTGAGCGCTCAGGGGTGCGGCGGCGGTCCAGGAAATGAGCACTGCGATGGTCACCGCAGAGACTGCAAACGGGTGAATCACCCTCATCGGTTGCCTCCGGCAGGTTGGCAGGAATCACGAGTCGGCGAATGTGCTTTCATCCTCGTCACGCTGTTCGACACCGAGCCTCCCCGAGTTGTTGCCAGCGTTTCGCAATGGTTCCGGTCATAGTCTCGCCGCCGTATTCTCGAAGCCATGAAGATCCCCCCGTTTCGTCTGGAGCGATTCTTTGCTGAGTGGGAGTTCGAAGCCCCCTACCTGCTGTGCGCATCCGACGCGGAGAGCATGCGATTGCAGGATCTCCTTGCCCTGGAGCCAGGTGCCGGCAAAGAGCTGGCCGACCTGTGGCTGGGCTACACCGAGACCCGGGGTGAACCGGAGCTTCGCCACGAGATCGCAGACCTTTACGATAGCGTAAAGGACGCGGACATCCTGGTGTTCTCGGCCAGCGAGGAAGCCATCTACGTCTGCATGCACGCCCTTCTGGAGCCGGACGACGCGGTGGTTGTCCACGAGCCATGCTACCAGTCCCTGCGCGACGTCGCCTCCAGCCTGGGCTGCGAGGTCCGGTCATGGCGGGTCCAGCACGACCGGGGCTGGAGACCCGATCTGGATGAGCTGCGACGGTTGATCGACCAGAGGGTGCGACTGCTCGTGGTCAACTTTCCCCACAATCCCACCGGCCACCTGCCGGACCCGGAGACGTTCCGCGAACTGGTGGACATCTGCCGGCAGCATGGGATTCGGCTGTTTTGCGATGAGATGTATCGCGGATTCGAGTACGACCCTGCCAGTCGCCTCCCGGCAGCCTGCGATCTGTATGAAGGAGCGCTGTCACTGGGCGGGATGTCCAAGGTGTACGGACTGGCCGGCCTTCGATTGGGCTGGATCGCCTCACGGGACCGCGCGGCGCTTCAGGCGCTCGAGACCTACAAGGACTACACCACCATCTGTGCCAGCGCCCCGAGCGAGCTTCTGTCTGGCATCGCTATCCGGCACCGCGAGTCCATCACCGCCCGGAATCGGACGCTGGTGCGTGGCCACCTCACCCACCTGCTGGATTTCTGCGAACGGCACCCGGAGACGTTCCACTGCGTGTACCCAATGGCCGGACCCGTGGCGTTTCCGCGTCTTCTGGGCGCG
>JBDGUY010000248.1:0-2896 GCA_039585935.1 Gemmatimonadota bacterium | reverse complement strand
TCGGCGTCGGTATCGGCACACCCGGGTACATGTCGCCCGAGCAGATCGAAGGCCGGGTTGACTCGAGAACGGACCTGTTCGCGGCCGGAGTCTGCTACTACAACATGATTACCGGCCAGGACCCTTGGCTTGGCCGAGAATTCGGGACTCCCTCCGGGGAGAGCGAGTACGAGGTGATCAGGCTCACGAAGGAGAAGGAGCCGATCCTGCCGAGGGAGGTCAATCCCGATATCTCTCCTGCCGTCGAAGGAGTCGTTCTGAAGCTGCTCGAGAAGGAGCCGGAAAATCGGTTTCAGACAGCCATGGAGCTGGATGCGGAACTCGAAAAGATCCAGCTCAACATCGGCGTTCCCGATGGGGGAAGGCTTCGCGTCAAGAGTGTGCCATCGGGCGCCAGCGTGGTCCTCAAGCGCGGGGCCGCCACAGTGGGGACGGGCATTACGCCGTGGGAGGTCGGTCCTCTCCCGCCTGGAACGTATGAAGTGCACCTGCGGGCCAAGCACTGCGAGCCGGCCAGGGGGAGAGTCAAGCTCGAGAGGAACGAGACGGACACGGTGGAGTTTCCACTCACCCGGCTCCCCAGTTCGCAAGAGAGACTCGCCGCCGCGGTTTCCAGTGTTGCATCACGGTTCAGGAGCGTGCTGGCATCGGGTGCGCATGAGGCGGCGGGAGGTGCCGGATCGCTGGGGGCTAGAATTCCCTGGCGCAAGGTTGGGATCGGCGGTTCAGTGGTCGCTGGAGTGGCGCTTCTGGTCTATGTAGCGCTCGGGCCGCTCTCCGAGCCCATCCATACCCTCATCTACGGACCACCGTTCATTACGTCCGCCGATTTGCTGCGCGAGATGAACAGCGGTCGCCTCGCATCCATCGCGATCTCCGAAAACGGAGAAATCGAGGCGGTCATCGACAGTGCGGGAGGTCGTGCATATTCGGGCGCGTACGAGGTGGATCGCGGGAGCTTTGGCCTTCAAGCTCTGCTTCGAAGCGTCCGTGGCGCCGACGTCCCGATCGAGTCGGCTGAAGCGGAGGCGCGTCTTCGCATTGTACGGGAGACACCGGGTTCGGGCGATGTAACCTCCGCGGACGTTGCGGTTCACTCTACGCTCGCAGCCGACCTGGGGTGCTCTCCGTGCGGAACGGAAGAGAGCCTCTCCCCGGAGTGGTACAGGGTGGTGAGCGGTGAGGGCTGGCGGGTAGAGTCCATGCGGATTGAAGCTGGTCCGAATCGCGGAGCGGCTGAGTCGCTTGATCCTTCGGAAGCCGTGTACCTGGCCGGTGGCCTGACAACCGTGCTGACGCTCCAGCTATCGGACCTCACACGCCCGGTGATCGATTCGCTGGCCACTGCGGCTAGACAGGCAATCGCGACGAGGGACTGGGAAGAAGCGATCGTCCATATTCGTACGCTGGAGGGGATGGCTTCGGGTGCCGCGCTGTCTCGCACGCTGCGGGAGGAAATCGCTGTCTGGCATGCCGATCAGGCTGATAACGCACTGGCCAGCGGGCGTTATGCGGATGCGAGACAGTACGCCCTGGAATGCCTGGGAGTGATCTCCGACTACTCCACGTGCGTGACCGCTCGGGATTCCGCGGAGAGCGCTCGGCGGAACCGACCCGGACCGGGCCCTCCGCCGCCGCCATCTAATGAAGCGGACCAGCTCGCCGGGTTGGCGGAACGTGAGATAGGAACGCGAAGCTGGACATCGGCGGTGCAGCGTGTCCGGGATCTGGAGAACGCGGCTCCGAATGACTCGAGAGCTGCGGGCTTTCGGCGACGGATTGCCAGCGGTCTGCTTGAGGAAGCCCGGACTGCCATCGCAGTCCAGGATTACCAGACAGCGCAGGGGCTGGCCGAGCAGTGTCTTGCCGCCTGGTCCGGCACCTCCGCATGTGCAACGGCCCGGGACTCCGCAGTCAAGATGATGGAGCCCCAACTGGCACGGGTCAGCGGCACCTGGGACTTCAGCGAGACGTTGAGCGACGCCGACGGCAATGACTGCGCGACGGGTCCCCACGACTTGAGCCTCACACAGACGGACGGCTCCGTTTCCGGGAGTACGCAGCTGACCCAGAGTTGTGGGGCTGGACGGCCGCGCGTGCAGATATCATGGGAGATCGTGTCGGGAAATGTCACGACAGGCCAGATCGAACTCGTGGCCCGGCGAGGCACCGACACGTGCACCTACACCGCATCGATCAGCTCTACAAGTCCTCGAGAGATCACAGGAGGATTCACTTGCCAAACATCCGGTGCGAGCGGCACCTGGTGGTTGGACCGGTGACAACGAAGGAGCTCAGTGAGAGGAAGTGATATGAGCAGGCTCCGCCTTAGCTCTCGTCTCATGGTACGTGCCTGGCTGCTGTCCGGGGCGACTCTGGCAGGTTCAGGCTGCAGCGTGGTGATTGTCGAATCCGCATACATCGACCAGGCAGAGGATGCACTGGCGACGTACTACGCCCAGAACCTCGAAGGCCGGTGGATCAGAAGCCCCATTACCGACTATGCGAGATTGAGCCGGGGCGGGAGCCAAGAGTTTGAGGTCAACCTGGCGGCAGGTCAGGTCGCGGGCGTGCTCGGATCGTGCGACAAAGACTGCGTCGACCTCAACATAGAGGTATTTGATGCGTCTGGTCGCCGGGTGGCGTTTGACGCGGATTCGGGATCAACTGAGCAGAAATACGCGCTCGCACAGTTCTCATCCGAGGAGTCCGCCTCGTATCGCGTGGAGATCGGTCTGGCAGACTGTATCACAGACGATTGTTTCGTCGCCTGGTGGGTGGTGTTGGACCGATCAGGTACGGAGGCAGTGAGCGAGCTCGACATGTTCTACAACGATGAGCTCTCCGCACGCTGGGAGCCCTTGTCGATCATTCAGTCGTCCGACCTGCCGGCAGG